>JAYUXQ010000528.1:0-1729 GCA_043752905.1 Nannocystis sp.
GCGCCGCCGCTGGTGATGATCTGGACCGGCAGAACGTGGTCGGCGAGCGCGAGCGCGGCGAGGTCGACATCGGCGACCAGCTCGACCTCCGCGCCGGGGACGAGCTTCGCCGGGGCGGTGTCCAACGTCAGCGCTGGATTGCCGGCCGCGAGGCGGTAGGTGAGCGTCTCGGCGCCTTCGTTGCGGAGCACTGTTCGTGCCCGGGTCTCGCCCAGCGCGAGCACGGTCTGCCGCTCGGTGAGCGCCGGGTTACCGGCGAACTGGCGCGGCTTCGGTTTCCCTTCTTCCGTCTCGCAGCGACCGTGTAAGTCGCAGACCTCGCCTGGCTCGCACCCGGTGGCATCATCACAGCCGGCGACGCAGATCCGCAGCTCGCACAGCTCGCCCGCGTCGCAGTCGGCGTCCACCTGGCACGGGTCGGCCTGGGGCCGCGGGTCCGTGGGAGGTGCCGGCGTGAGCGGGGGAACATCGGGCCCGGGCGCATTCGTGGTGGTCGACGTGGTGCTGTCCTGCGCCACGTCATCGGGCGCGCAGGCCAGCGCAAACAACAGGGCCGCCGCGGCGGCCGGAAACATGAGGGTGCATTTCACGGCAAATCTCTCCTGTGGCGCTTCATGGAGCGCGCGACTTTTCACGATGAGGGTCTGTCGGCCCGAACTGGCCGACAGCGACTAAACGATGGTGAGCAGGGTACGAAGGGGCCAGGCAGGCGCACGGGACATCCGCGTCGCAGTGCCAGCGAGCGCTGTGTCGGCAGCGCTGCCAGGTCGGGCGAAGACATGGACAGCGCCGCTTAACGCGAACGTCCAGATCTCACAGCGCCGATGCAGCTCCTCGGCCAGCGAGACAGCGCTGACGCGTCGGTCGTCGCCTTCAGGCCGCGCCACGAGGGGCGAGAGGAACACGCCGAGCGCCTTCATGGAGGCGTGCGTGCCATGGTAATTCCCGCGGTGCCCGTACACGTCGAGCGCCGCTGGCAAGGCCACGCTGTCCTCGAAGTGCGCCCCGCGGTCCCCGCGGAGGTTGATGCGCAAGTTATTGAGCCGATGGGAGTCGGCGCGACTGGCCGCCAGCGCGGTCTCCATCCGCTCCATCAAGATCTCGGGATGCTCGTCGGCCTCATTGGCAAGGATGCGACAGACCTCCCGTGCCAACCCCCGGGTCACGATGCGGTTGTCGCGGTCGATCTCCAGTCGCCTCGCCGCCCGACACGCTGCACCACAGCACCGCGTCCGGTCTGCGACCGTCAAAGCGGCCTCGGACGGGTCTTCTCCCAGTTGTTCGGCAACGGCAATGTTTTTGCTTTGCATGGCATGACCTTTCGTTGAACTAACTTGCACAGCTACAAACTGGCCGTCAACAAGAATTGTGCGCTCGTAACCGCTCATTGACCGAGCGAGCGACACCGGCAACGAAAGGCCAACTGGCGGCCGGCGCAAGGCCGCTATAAGGTAGGGCTTCGTGCCGCCCCGCTCGCCGAAGAAGCCCGAGCCTCCGTTCGCCACCACCGAGGAGATGGTTGCGATCACCAACGTCGAGCGCCAGACCCTGCGGCAGTGGATCAAGCGCGGGCTGCTGCCGCCGGCCAAGATCGTGTCCGATGGCAACGGCGTAAAATCGAGGTGGCCGCGAGTCGCTCTTGAGCAGGCCAGGTTCATCAAAGAGATGCGGGCGCAGCTCTACTCGCTCGACGAGATCAAGCCGATGATGCTCGAGCGCTGGGGCCCTC
>JAYUXQ010000529.1:0-1728 GCA_043752905.1 Nannocystis sp.
ACGGACACGACGGGCGTCGATACGACGGGCGTCACGACCGCTGGCGATGACACGAGCACGGGCGTGCGTGCGGTCTGCGGGGACGGGGTCGTCGAGGACCCGGAGGACTGCGAAGACGGCAACACGGAGCCAGGCGACGGCTGCAGCGCGACCTGCGAGCGCGAGTCGCGGGTGGTGTTCGTGACCGGTCAGAACTTCGCCGTCTGGCAGATCCCGACCCTGGGGGACGCCGACGTGCTCTGTATGGAGATGGCGAAGGTGGGCTCGATGATCCCGCCGCTGGCCAAGGACTCGGCCTACGTGGCCTGGCTCAGCGATGGGGTCACCAGTGCGAAGGATCGCATCGGCGATTCCGCGGTGCCGTATCGCCTCGTCGATGGCGCAGAGGTGGCCGCGAACACCGTCGATCTGCTCAGCAACGGCCCGAAGTCGGCGATCCACCTCGACGAGTTCGGCAACTCGGTCCCCGACGACATGGAGGACTGCGGCGCGAATTACGTGTGGACCGGCACGGATCCCTCCGGGTCGTCCACCAGTACTCATTGCGAGGGCTGGAGCTCGACGGAGGCGTATGCGACCGCGGGCAACGCGAAGACGGTCGCCGCGCCGTGGTCCGCGGCGGCCGGATGCGACTGCACGAGGACGCTGCGCCTGTATTGCTTCGAGGCCGGCTGAGTCGCGCCTCGCGCCCGGGCGCGAGCGCCGTCGCGACCCCGCACAAGGGCCAGGACCGGCGAGGGGCGCCGCAGGTGGCCAGGGAGTCGTCGGATCGTCAGGTAGCCGGCTTGCCGCCGAGGAGGCGGGCGAGCTGGCTGGCGCCGCCCTGGACGGCGATCCGCTGCATGTACAGCTCCATGCCGAGGCGACCGCCGAGCTCGGAGCCACCGCCTGCGCGGCCGGGGCCGCCGTGGTTGGCCTGCGGGAACACGCAGCCGGGGCTGAAGGCGCCGGCGGCGGACTTCTCGTCGTTGAGCACGAGGCGGCCGAGCGAGGGCCCGATCTCGGCGACGGCCCTCGCGGTGAACTCGCGGTCGTCGCTGTAGAGGGTGCTGACGAGGCTACCGCCGCCGAGCGCGACGGCCCTCGCGGCCTGGGCGATCGTGCCGTCGTAGGGCAGGAGGGTGGCGACGGGGCCGAACACCTCGACCTCGTGGAAGCTGGCGGACGGGTCGACGACGCTGCCGGCGCTGGCCTCGAGCAGGATCGGCTCGAGGAAGAAGCCCTTGCCGGCGGGGACGTCGAGGAAGTCGCGGCGCTCGGGGTCGCCGCGGACGATGCGGGCGTGCTGCTGCAACTTTGCGAGGCCCTTGCGGGCGTCGGTCAATTGTTGACCGGTCGACAGCGGGCCCATCTTGACGGCCTTGCTCAGCGGGTCGCCGGTCTTGCCGGCGAGCTCGCCGAGGCGCTCGGCGAGGGCGTCGCGGAAATCGGCGAGGCGGTCGTTGGGGACCAGGATCCGGCGCGTGGCGGTGCACTTCTGGCCGGTCTTCTGGGTCAGCTCGATCACGGCGTCGCGCAGCGCGAGGTCCCAGAGCGCGGTGCCCTCGGCGAGGTCGGGGCCGAGGACGACGGCGTTGAGGCTGTCAGCCTCGACGTTGAGGCGGGTGCCGTGGCGCAGCACGGTCGGGTGCACGCGCAGCTTGGCGGCCGTGTCGGCGCCGCCGGTGAAGGCGATGACGTCTTGCGGGCCGAGGTGATCGAGGAGGTCGCCGGCGGGGCCCATGAGCA
>JAYUXQ010000530.1:0-4509 GCA_043752905.1 Nannocystis sp.
CTCCTACAGTCGGTCGATGATCCGATCGACGATGATGACGAGGAGCGCCGCGACCGTGCTGGTGTGCATGTTCGGCTGCGGCGGCGGCGGCGGGAGCGAGACGGGCACGAGCAGCGACAGCAGCGCGAGCAGCGGCGCGACCGGATCGACGCCGACGACGGCTGGCCCCGGGGACATGTCCGAAACGACAGCCGCGCTCACCACCACGAGCACCGGCGACGAGACGACCGCGACCGCGACCGCGACCGCGACCGCGACCGCGACCGCGACGACCGACAGCACCGGCGTGACCGGGCCGACCACCGGCGACGAGACCGGCCCCCCGCCGCTGGCGTGCGGCGCGTTCACGCCCGGCGACGACTTCCACGTGTGCACGGCGACCTACCTCGGCGGGCCGGGGACCGACACGCCCGGCGGCGTCGAGGTCGCGCCCGATGGTACGGTCGTGGTCGGCGGCGCCTTCCCGGGCCACGACTTCGGGCTGGTCGCGCAGGTGCTCGGCGCGGGCGACGGCGCCGTGCTGCGGCTGTCAGCGGATGGCACGCAGCTGCTGTCGGTGACGCGCCTCGGCGGCCCGGTGCTCGACGTCGCCGTCGCACCGGGCGGCGAGATCGCGGTCGCCGGCGGCTTCGGCGTCGCCCTGCTCGCCGCCGACGCGAGCGCGGCGCTGTGGACCGTCGAGCTCGCCGACGCGACGCGCGTCGCCGTCGGTAGCGACGGCACGGTCGCGGTGCTGTACGGCAAGTCGGTGCGCGTGCTCGACCCCGAGGGCGTGCAGCTCGGCGAGCTCGCCGTCAGCGGCACGGCGGTCAACGACGTCGCGCTCGACGGCGCGAGCCAGAGCGTGCTGGTCACCGGCTACCGCCAGAGCGACGAGGGCGCGTGCCAGCAGTACAAGAGCACCTTCATCCGCAGCCACGGTTACGACGGCGCGGCGAAGTGGACCAACTACGACTGGAACGGCGGCGACGTCGACGACACCGAGGACTGCGCCGACTCGACCGGCTTCGGCCTCGCCATCGGCCGGGACGGCAAGCTGTACTACGCGGCCAAGAGTGACGGCGGCAACACGGTCCACCGCAAGCAGCCGCGCGACCTCGGGGTCGACGCGCCCAACGTCGCCACGGACCCCTACGACACGCCCTATGGGCTCCAGGGCGCCAACGCGGTTGGTTACTACGCGCGCTTCGACGCGGCGACGGGTGAGCACCTCGGCGGACAGTTCCTGGTCAGTCGCAAGGCGACCGGCGACGAGGACCCGGCCGCCGCCGAGGCCAACGCCGCGCCGCCCGACCAGATCACGGCGCTGGCCGACGGCACGATGGTGATCGTCGGCAGCTCGGCCTACCTGCTCGCCGACCACGACAAGAAGTCGATCGACGGGGTCAAGCTCGGCGCCTATATCGCCTACGAGCCCTACGTGATGATCGTCGCCGCCGACTTCAAACAGCGCCTCGCCTGGACGTCGTTCACGGCCTCGGGGCCCGGCGGGTCGCGGGGCGTCGCGGTCGGTCCGGACAGCGCGGCGATCCTGTTCGGGCAGTCGGGCGAATCGCTCGCCAAGGGCACGCTGATCACCCGCGAGGCGATCCAGCCCGCGCCCGGCGGCGACGGCGAGGCATGGCTCGCCGTGTTTCCGACGCCCCCGACGCCATGAACATCGGCGCGCCGATCAGGGCAGCGCCCGCGCGCGCCGACCCCCCGGTCCAAAGCACCCATCGAGCGATGCATGGGGTCACGCTCGCCCTCGCGGCAGCGTCGGGCCGCGGGCCGCGGGCGCGGGCCAGCGCCGGCCCGAGCGCGTCACATGGCGTTCGAGACATGTCCGATGGGACATGTACCCGGCTCAGGGCTTCGGGGCCGGGCGGGCCAGCGCGGTCGCCAGCGCGGCGCGCTCGCGCTCGGCCTCGCTGCTGAGCGGATGGTCCGGCCCGAGCGCGGCGCGGGCCGTGTCGGCCAGCGCGGTCAACAACTGTAGGGCCTGGGCGCCGCGGCCCTCGTCGCGCAGGTCACGGGCGAGCTGGAGCTGGCCCTGCAAGGCGTCGACGCGGTCGGCGCAGCGGGCAGGGTCGCGGGCGCAGTTGTCGACCGGCGCGACCTCTGCGATCGGCTCGGCCGGACGCGGCCCGGCCGGCGGCGCCGAGAGCCACAGCACGGCCGCACCGATGAGCGCGGTGAGGCCTGCGCCTGCGAGGAGATAGCGGCGCTGGCTCTGGCGCAGCGGGTCGCGCATCAGCTCGGCGAGCAGCGCGTCCATGTCGGGGAAGCGTCGCTCGGGCGCGGCCGACAGCCCGCGCAGGACCGTCTTGCGCAGGTGCGGCGGGAACCTGCGGCTCGCGGCCACCGCCTCGAGTTCGCCGCGCAGCACCTGCGGGCTCAGCGTCTGCCAGGTGCGTCCGAGCAGCGGCCGCCGGCCGTGCAGCGCCTCGAACAGCGCGACGCAGAAGCTGTACTGGTCGGAGCGGGCGTCGGCGGGGCGGCCGAGGTGCTGCTCCGGGGCCATGTACGCCGGCGTGCCGCCGAGGCCCGGGTCGGAGCGGGTCGCATCGGACAGCTCGTCCTCCTCGGCGGTCTGGGCCGGCAGCAGGTCGCTGATCGTCGGCGCCGCGAGGCCGAAGTCGATCACGCGGGCGCGGCCGTCCTCGCCGATGATGACGTTCTCGGGCTTGAAGTCGCGGTGGATGATGCCCTCGCGGTGGGCCGCGGCGAGGCCCTGACCGGCGGCGAGGAACACCTCGCGGACGGCCCGCCAGTCGCGGGGCTGTCCCGAGAGCCAGGTGCGCAGGTCGTCGCCGCGAATGAACTCCATGGCGATGAAGAGGTGACCGTCGACCTCGCCGACGTCGAACACGCGGGCGACGTTGGGGTGGGAGAGGCGGGCCATGGTCATCGCCTCGCGGTGCAGGCGGGCGACGGCGGCGCGGTCCTCCGTCGGGGGTACGACCTTGAGTGCGACGCGGCGGTCGAGCTCGGGGTCATGGGCGGCGTAGACCTCCCCGAAGCCGCCACGTCCGACCAGGCCGAGCACCTTGAAGCGCCCGATCCTGCGTGCGCCGTCGTCCTCGTCGCGGACGGAATCGGCGGGAGACGACGCGATCACGGCCGCATGCTATCACGCGACCCGCGAGGCGAGTCACGCGCCTGATGCGCCCGGGCGCGGGCTGCATCGACCGTGACCCCCGGGCCGCAGCGACGAGCGCGCGGGCAGCGTGGGCTCCCCGCGTCTATCACCTGTCCCGGAGGACAGGTGAGCCGTCCCCGCGATGGCCGCAGACAGGCGCGGGGGGCCGGGCTATCGTCGCGCCGTGCGGACCCCGGATACGGGCAGCAAGCTGCTGCTCCTCAGCTCGCTCTATCTCGCGCAGGGGCTGCCGGACGGGTTCTTTCGCCAGGCCTTGCCGGTGTTGTTGCGGCTCGAGGGTGTGTCGCTCGAGGGCATCGGTCTCGCGTCGCTGCTGATGTTGCCGTGGGCACTGAAGTTCCTGTGGGCGCCGCTGGTCGACCGCCACGGCTGGCCCGGCTTTGGTCGCCGGCGCAGCTGGATCGTGCCGTTGCAGGCCCTCACGGTGCTGCTGTTGCTGCTGCTGTCCCTGGCCGAGCCGCAGCGCGGCCTCGCGCCGTTGCTCGCGGGGGTCCTGGTGATCAACCTGATCGCGGCCACGCAGGACATCGCCACCGACGGCCTCGCCGTCACGATCCTGCGACCCGAGGAGCGCGGCCTCGGCAACGGCATACAGGTCGCAGCGTATCGCCTGGGAATGATCCTGAGCGGTGGCGTCCTCATCATCTTCCTGGCGGAGATCGGCTGGGCGTGGACCTTTTATGGGATGGCCGGGATCAGCGCGCTCGCGCTGGTCCCGGTGCTCGTGATGCGCGAGCCGCCGTCGCCCCGGCCCGAGCGCGCCGGGCTTCGCGTGCTCGCCGACTTCGTGCGCCGGCCCGGCATGCGCGGGTGGTTGTGGACGATCGCGGCGTTCAAGCTCGGCGAGGCGTTCGGCGTGGCGATGCTGCGGCCGCTGCTGGTCGACCGCGGCGTGTCGCTGACGACCCTGGGCTGGATCACCGGCACCGCGGGCTTCATCGCCAGCCTCGTCGGCGCGCTGATCGGCGGCGCGATGGTCGGCGTGTTCGGTCGCCATCGCATGCTGCTGATCTTCGGCGCGGTCCAGGCGGTCGCCGTCGCCAGCTACGTCGCGCTCGCCGTCGGGCCCCTCGATCCTACCCTCGTGTATCTGCTGTGTACGTTCGAGCACCTGAGCAGCGGCATGGCCACCGCGGCGCTGTTCACGATGATGATGGACGCCGCCCGCCCGCACGCGGCCGGCACCGACTATACGGCGCAGGCCAGCGTCGTCGTGCTGTCGACCGGCCTCGCCAGCGCGCTGAGCGGGTTCTCGGCGCACGCCCTCGGCTACGCCGGCCACTTCCTGCTCGCCGCTGCGCTGTGCCTGCTCGCGCTGATCCCCGTGGCCCTGCACGGCAGGCGCGTGCGAGCCGGCGCCGCGACGG
>JAYUXQ010000531.1:0-4508 GCA_043752905.1 Nannocystis sp.
GCGCTGCTGGCCACGCAGGCGATCCGCGGCGGCGCCAACCTCGAGGTATTACGGCGGATCAAGGCCAGCGGCGACATCTTCATGGCCTGGCGCGATATACCGTGGGTCACCCGGGGCGCAGCCGTGCGGGTGTCGTTGGTCGCGCAGGACGACGGCAGCGAGCAGCGGCGCAGCCTCGACGGCGTCGCGGTCACGGTCATCCACGCGGACCTCACCGGAGGCGTCGCGCGCACGCCGGACGTGACGCGGGCGCGGCGACTGCGAGAGAACCGCGGCGTCGCGTTCATGGGTGACACCAAGGGCGGCAAGTTCGAGCTGTCGGCCGCGGACGCGCAGCAGATGTTATGCGTCGCGGACGAGCCCGGATTTTTGATCCGTGACGTGGTGGTCCCGTGGGTCAATGGGCTCGATGTCACGCGACGCCCGCGTGGCATGCATATCGTCGACTTCGGGGTCGACATGCCACATGCCACGGCCGCGCGATACATCGGGCCCTATGCATTCGTGCAAGAGCGGGTCGCTCCGGTCCGGGCGATGAATCGCCGCGATGCATACCGTGAGCGCTGGTGGATCCACGTCGAGCCGCGGCCCGCCCTGCGGGCGGCGATCCGGCCGCTACGGCGCTTCATCGCCACGCCGACGGTCGCCAGGAGTCGGGTCTTCGTGTGGCTGACGCCCCCGACGCTGCCCGACCATCAGCTCATCGTCGTCGCGCGGGACGACGATTATTGCATGGGCGTGCTACATTCGCGGATCCATGAGCTATGGTCCCTGCGCATGTGCACATGGCTCGGGGCCGGGAACGACCCGCGTTATACACCGACCACCACCTTCGAGACCTTTCCGTTCCCGTGGCCGCTCGATACCCCCGAGGTGGGGCTCAGCGCGCGGCAACGAGGGCATCGTGACGCTATCGCTACTGTCGCGGAGAGCTTGCAGCTCGCGCGGCAGCGCTGGCAATTCCCGCCGGAGCTGGTCGTCCATGGCGACCCGCTGGCCCCGGGCCATCCGCCGCGGTCGATCGCCCGTGACGCGGACGCGGGTCGTGAGCTAAAGCGGCGCACGCTGACCGCGCTCTACCGCGTACGGCCGCCATGGCTGGTGGCGCTCCACGCGAAGCTCGACCACGCCGTCGCGTCCGCCTATGGCTGGTCGGACGACCTCGACGACGAGACTTTAATCATCAGGCTGCTGGCGCTCAATGGCGAGCGGCACGGCCCGTGATCACCCTTGATCCACACCTGGTCCGGGAGACAGGTCGACGATCGTCGCGCCCCAGCTCCCGCCGCCGTGACCGCCGAGGCGATAGCCGCGGACATGCGGGTGGCGCTCCAGGATCGCATGCACGGTGCGACGCAGGTTGCCGACGCCCTTGCCGTGGACGATGCGCAGCTCGTGGATGCCGCGCGCGAGGCAGACATCGATGTATGCGAGCACGAGCGGCTTGACCTCGCGCGGGCGGAAGTTGTGCAGGTCGAGCTCGCCGTCGACCGGTAATTCGCTGGCCCCGGTCGCGGTCTGGGAACCATAAAACCCACACGCGCCGGCCCACGGTGCCCATGGCAGGGCGGTCACCGGAGTGGCCACATATCGCTCGGGCCGCTGCGCATCGCCGCGGTGGACGCTGCGCGTGTGCGCGGCGAACGGGTTCCAGGGCCGCGAGCCTTGCGTGCTCACGGTCTGCCAGCGGTCGCCTCGTGGCACCTCGAGGGTGAATCGACGCGGTTGCCCGCCATACCGGTCGACCACGACCCGCAGCGCGCCGAACAGCGCCGCGCCGACGAGATCGAGGGCCAGCAATGCGGCGTCCCCGTCCTCGGCCCCTGGCGCGAAGCGATGCTGCCACCCCGAGAGGTCGATCGTGATCTGCTCATCGAGGATCGATACCGCGATCTCGAGCGCGCCGACCACGACGAAGCGACGCGGCCCATCTTGCGCGAGCGGCCGTCCGCAGGCCATCAGGAGACCCGCGAGCGCGTCCTCGAACGAGGCAAGTGCGGTCATGAGGACGGCGAGCATGTCACGGGTTCGGCTCGGAGGGGGGCGCGAGGGGCGTGACGGGCAGGACGACCGTGACGCTGCGCCCCGACTCGACGACGGCTTGCAGGTCGCCGCTCATGCCGGGCTGCAGCGGGTCCCCGCCGTGCGCGCCGAGGAGGACAGGGCCGGCGGTCACGCGCGGGATCTCGAAGCGGCCGTCGGCGTCGGTGGTGACCTCCTCGGTGGGCGTGCTGAAACGAGTGCGACCCGCCATCGGTGTTGCGACGATCTTCAGGCCGGCGACAGGGGCCTGCGTGGCCGCGTCGATCGCCCGGCCGCGGATCTGACCGGGCGGCGCGAGGGCGACGCGCAGGTCCGTGCGCTGCTCGTCGGGTGCCAGCGTGACGGTCCGCTTCGCGGTCCCGAGCGCCGACTCGAGGAATAGATCGTAGGTGCCGGCGGGCAGCGCCTCGAAGTACCAGCGACCCTCGGTGCGATAGAACTCCTCGCTGCGCTGCAGCATCGTCCGCTCGTCGACGAGGTAGATCGCAAACTCGTCGGGGCGCTCGCCCTCCAGCGTGCCGCCGAGCTCGGCCGTCGGCGTGATCGTCAGCGTCGTGGTGGTGCCGGTCGGGACGTGCTCGACCATCGCCTCGCCGCCGCCGCGCCGGTAGGCCCGCAGCGCGTGAGCGCCGACGAAGAGGTCGTCGATCGTGAAGTTGCCGTCCGCGTCGGTGAGCGTCGGCGGTCCGCTGCCACCCCAGCGCAGCTCATTGCGCACGTCGATGCCAGGCTGCTCTTGCACGGCATGGACGAAGGCGTCGGTGATCGGGCCGCCGCCGACCTCGAGTACGCGTCCGCGGATCTCGCCGCGCGCGGCGGCGACCACGAGGCGGGCCTGCGCCACGGTGTCGACGACGACGCGCACCGTGGTCTCCTCGCCGGTCGCCGGGCCGGGGGTCGCGGAGACCGGGCCGGGCCGCGATGCATACACGCGATACTCCCCGGGCGCGACGCTGCCGATCATGAAGTTGCCGTCGCTCGCCGTCACGGCGCCGAAGCTCCCGTCGCTGTCGTCGGTCCGGGATATCACCTGCAAGCGTCCAACCGGGTCGCCGCGCTCGTCGACGACCACGCCGCGAAGCTCGCCGGACGGCGGCAGACGGATCTGCACGTTGTCGGCGTCGCTGCCGGCGGTGAGCTCGACCAGCACCGGCTCCTGCGTCGTGCGCAGCGACTCGCCATGGACCTGCACACGATAGGCGCCGGGCATCAGGCCCGAGATCTCGAAGCGGCCGGCGGCGTCGATGCGCTCATCGACGCCAGCGGTGGGCAGGCGCGGGTCCGGCGACGGCGCCTCGGTGTACGCCGAAACGCTGAGCCCGGCGGCCGCCTGTCCATGTGCATCGACCACGGTGCCGCGGATCGCCCTGCCGGTCATGACCTCCCAGACCACGCCGGTGACCGGCACATCGGAGACAGTGACTGGCGGGAAGATCGTCGGCACGACGAGACCGGGGCACTGGACCTGCACGTCGTAGGTGTCGGGACGCAGGGCAGGGAACCGCACCTCGCCAGCCTCGTCGGAGGCTTCGACGAGGCTCTGCAGACCTGTCCGTGAGACCAGGTACACATGTCCCCGGGGACAGACGCCTCCGCCGGCGACGGCGATCCGGCCCGCCAGCGTGGGGACAGGATGCAGCGCGATCGTCAGCGAATTCGAGGTCTCGCCGAGGCCGAGGTGCACGCTGCGCTCGGCCTCGCCGTGGCGCCCCTGTGCCTGCACCCGCGGCTTGTAGACGCCCGGCTGCAGCCGCGCGAGGCGAAACCTGCCCGCGGCATCGGTCCGCGTGACGCCCATCCCGACCGCGCCGGCCTCGCCCAGCTCGCCGATCACGGTGACCCGCGCGCCGGCCACTGGCGCCCGCGTGTCGGCCATGACGACCTGACCCACCAGCACCGACTCGGGCGTCATGCGGAGCACGAGGGCCTCGCCCGGCGCGCTGCCGTACTCGGTCGCGTCGGCGTAACCATCGGCCTGGCCCATGAGGTGCACGAAGCCCGGGCTCACCCACAACGTGAAGCGCCCCGCGGCGTCGCTGCGCGCGCTCGCGGTGCCGGGACCCTGGCCGTCGCCGTTCGAAACCCAGGCGCCCTCGACGACGCCGCCGCTGACGTCCTGCACGACACCGGCGACGCGCGCACCGCCGGGCGCGAGCGCGAAGTCGACGTCGCCGCGGCGCTCGCCTGGCCGAAGGGACAGGTCGTCATCGAGGCGCGCAGGGCGATGCCGGGGCGCGCTCGCGTGGATCGCATGGCGCAGGGGCGGCAGGGCGGTGAGGATATAGAAGCCGTCGGGTCCGGCGTCGACGCACTGCGGCGTGGCGCGCTCTGCCGTCGACCACGGCGCAGTGAGCCGCCAGGCGCACACCCGTGCGCCCGCGAGCGGCTCGCCTTCGAGGTCACGCACGGTGCCGGTGATCCCCGCGACGGCGATGTCGGCGTCCGCTGGCCGCGGTCGCGCGTCG
>JAYUXQ010000532.1:0-1726 GCA_043752905.1 Nannocystis sp.
CTCGCGCGCTGGTACTCCGTCGAGCTGCTCGACGCCAACACCGTGCGCATGCAAGCGACCGAGGGCGACGACCGCATCGACCTCCGCCTCGACGATCGACTGCGCCTCGTCGCCATCACTCGTCGCAGCGGCGAGACCGTCGTCGGCGAGACCCGCTTCGAGCACGACGACCACGGCCTCACGATCGTCGTCGGCGACGAGCGCCGGCGCGTCGAGCACAGCACCGACACGCCCGACCTCGGCGGCCTCGAGGCCACCACCCGCCTGCAGCTGCCGCTGCGCAGCCAGTCCGAGCTCGACGCCGCGCTCGCCCGGGCGACCCCGGGCAGCGCCGCCTGGCGCGACCTCCAGCGCCAGCGCCTCGCCGTCCTCGCCGCGCTCGGCCAATTTTATAACCAGCCCGCCGTCGTCACCGCCATGCGGGCCCACGGTCCTCTGACCCGCGGCGAGCTCGTGCTCGCGGGCGGGGGCGTCGTCAACCTCGCCGGCAGGCCGGGCGAGCAGGTCCTCGCCGACCTCCCGGGCGACCCCGTCGCCGCCTACCTCGGCGCGCTACGTCGCCTCCGCAAGAACGCGACCGGTCCCATGGAACAGGTCGCAAAGGCCAGCCCCGGCACGCTCCTCGGGCTGCTCGCCAGCCACACGCGCCTGCTCGCCGACGCCCCGAAGGGCGTGACCCCGACCAGCCTCGCGCGTCTGCGCGAGTTCTTCGCGCGCTACGACCACCCCGAGCTCGCGTACATCGCCACCCACCAGATCGCCGGATCGATGGACTGGCGGCGCCCCGGTACGACCGCGCCGGCATGGCAGGCGCTCGCCACCGCCTATCCGACCTGGGCACCCATCGCGCTGCACTCCGCCGGCACCGCCTATCAGTACGCCAGCAAGACCGTCCAGGCCAACGAGCTGTACGCCGAGGCGCTCGCCGCCGCCGTCGACGGCGACCAGATCCCGATCATCGACTGGAACATCCGCAACGCGCTCCAGCGCAGCAGCGGCGGGCACGCGGCGTGGCGCATGCAGTGGAACCGCTGGCGCGCCGCCATACAGAAGTCCGGCGACGTCGATCAGATGATCGCCTTCATGACCGGTGCCGAGCTGCTCGGCGAGGCTGGCGAGGGCCACCGAATGATCTCCGGCGCCGACCTGGGCAAGATCGATCCAGACCGCGGCCCCGCGCTGATCCTCGCGTTGACCCGGGCGGGCCTGGTCGCCGACGCCCAGCAGGTGCTGCGCCCGCTCCTCGCCGCCGCCCCCGAGCACCCGCCGCTGCTCGCCCTCGCGGCGATCCTCGCCGAGCAACAGGGCGACCTCGGCACCGCCGCCGACCTCGGCGAGCGCTCCCTCGCCGCGCGTGGCGACCTCCCGCTCGTGCAGCTCCGCGCCGCCTACCGCACCCTCCTCGAGCTCCGCGCCCGCCTCGCCAGCACCCACGACCTCGCCAGCCGACCTCGCACCGATCAGACACGCGACCCCCTCGACCGCGCCCTCGACGTCGCCGCCCGCTGGCGCGCCGAGGACCCCGACAACCCCGAGATCGACGAGCGCTGCGCCACCCTATTGTTCACACTCGGCCACCACGCCGAGGCCCGCCGCCACCTCGACAGCATCGTCGAGCGCCACCCCGCCGACGGCAGCGCCCACGCCCGCGTCGCCCGCCTGCTCGAGCGCGAGGGCCTGATCCCCGAGGCCGACCTCGCCTGGCAGAGCGCCATCGCCGTCGAAC
>JAYUXQ010000533.1:0-1726 GCA_043752905.1 Nannocystis sp.
GCGGTTCGCAGCACGACCTTGAGGTCGAGCTGCTTTTGCGTGTCGACGTTGATCTGGCGCCCGAGCTCGAACGACTTCTCCGTGTCGAGCACGTACTTCACGATGAACCTGCGGTGCGGATACGCGTACAGGTCCTCGGGGTTGCGGGCCTTGCGGTCGAGGCGGGCCAATTCCTCGGGCGTCAGCTTGAACCGTCGCGCACAGCCGGTGCTGGCCAGCATCACCAGCGACATGAACATCACGAGCGCCATAAGCGCCGTGCTCGCCATCCTAGCGCCCGAGCTGCCAGGGAACCTTGCCCGTCCAGGATCTCGCATCGACAGTGCCGGCAGCCTTGCGGAAACTGCCTGGCAAGTCAACCACCCCGGGCCCGCCGCAATTTTGGCCCTTCCCCGCCGGCCCCGCGCCAGCGACAATGGCGGTTCCCGATGATCCGCGTGCAGGTCTTTCACCCGGACGGACAGCCAGTGATGCGCTCGTTTAGCAAGAACGAGGTCCTCATCGGCCGCAAACCGTCCAACGACATCATCCTCGCTGGCCACGACGTGTCCGGTACGCACGCCTGTCTGCAGGTCGAGAACGGGCGCGTCACGCTCGTCGACCTCGGCTCGACCAACGGCACCTTCGTCAACAGCGAGCGCGTCCAGGTCTCCGCCCAGCTGTCCCCCGCCGACGAGATCAAGATCTCCGTGTTCACGCTGCACGTCAGCGTCGGCGACGACCGCAGCCACCACGCCGGTGCTCATCCGCCGCCGCCGGGCGGAGGGGACGCCCCCTCGTCTCCCCCCCTCCCCGGCTCCGGCGGATCGTACGGCCCCACGCGGCCGCTCGCGGTCGTACCTCCCGAGGACCCGCCCGTCCGTCGCAGCATCACCCCGTCCCCGCACCCGACGCCCGTGCAGGACCCGCTGCCGCCACTGCATCCGCTGCCCTCCGACGACCTCCCCCCGCCCGTCCGTCGCACCACGCCGGCCCCCTCCGATGACCTCCCCCCGCCCGTGCGTCGCGGCACCACGGACGACACGTTCCTGCCCGCGCGCCCTGCCTGGCCGCCCGCTGTGGCCGCCGGCGAGGGTGATGGTCCCCCCGTGATCGCCCGCGCGCGTACGGCCCCGGTCGCACGCGTCCAGCCCGAGGCTCCCGCCGTGACCGAGGCCTCGGACCTCGAGCAGGCGTGGGCCGACCCGACAGTCCGCCGCATCATCATCACCGGTTTGCAGCGCGTCGAGGTCGAACGTGATGGTGTCTGCCTCCCGCTCGCACGCGGCTTCTCCTCCGTCGACGACCTCGGCGATCGCCTCGCCGCATTGTGCGGCCGACCGATCCTCCGCGAGTCGCCGACCGAGTGCGTGCTCGCCAGCGGCACCGCCGTGCAGGCGATCCTCGACGGTGATCGCGGGCCGCACGTCGTCATCACGCGCGCACGCAACAAGCGTGGCGGCGGACTCGACGCGCTCGTGCAGGACCGCGTCCTCCCGGCCCTCGCCGCCGAGCTGCTGGTCGGTTGCCTGCGCGCCCACCTGCCCGTGCTCGTGATCGCCGGCCCTGGCGTAAGCACCCTCCCACTCGTCTCGGGCCTGCTCGGCGCGCTCGATGGATCTTCCGGGCTCGTACGTGGCCTGCCGGCTCCGGCGGCCACGCCGCGGGGCTGCGTCGCGATCGACGCCGCGTACGGCAGCGGGCACATGGCCGCCGCCGTTCGCCTCCTGCTCGCCACCGAGGTCAC
>JAYUXQ010000534.1:0-4504 GCA_043752905.1 Nannocystis sp.
GATAGCTCTCGGCCCCGCGGCCCGGTGAACGACGTATCGCCGCGGTCGAGTTGGAACTTGCTCAAAGCTGGCGTCGCGGCGGTGATTTGTGCACACTCCGGCCGCCGTGCCCGCCTGCGTGCGTCTCTTGTTGCTCTCCGTGTCGCTCGCCGCCTGCTCCGGTGGCGGGTCGACCCCGTCTGCGCCGACGCCACCGCCTGCCGGCGCCACGCCCGTGCAGGCTCCGACGCCGCAGCCTCTGCTCGCGGCGGCGACCGCCATCATCCCCGGGGCTCCGCAGGCGACTGTCACACGCGCGCCGCTCGAGCTGACCTTCGTCGGTGACATCATATTTGGTCGCTACCGGGCGGACGACACCTTCGATGCCATCCCGGGCCCGGACGATCATCCCTTCGCGGACATCGCCGAGCTGATGCGATCCGACATGCTGATCGGCAACCTCGAGACGCCGCTGACCCGCGACCTCCCGTTCAAGAGCCCGATCGGCGCCCAGTTCCGCTTCGGCGCATCCAAGGACATGGCGAGGCACCTCGTCGACGGCGGATTCACGGCCCTGAGCCTCGCCAACAACCATGCCTTCGACCTGCGCGCGCAGGGCATGCTCGACTCGCCCGTCATCCTGCAAGAGCTCGGACTGATCCCCCTCGGCGCCGCGCGCACCGAACCGCCGGTGTTCCGCGTCGAGCTCATCGAGCGTGCCTCGTGGAAGGTCGGCTTCCTCGCCGTCACCGCGCGTCGCAACGCCCCGCACCACGAGGGCACCCCCGACCTGCCCTTCCTCTCGACCCCCGACTTCGACGCCACCCTCGGCCCGCTCATCGAGGCCGCGCGCGCCGAGCATGACCTCATCATCGTGTTCGTCCACTGGGGCGAGGAGTATGCCGACAGCCCCGGCGCGCACCAGCGGCGCGCCGCGAGGGCCCTCATCGACCGCGGCGCCGACCTCGTCGTCGGCCACCACCCGCACGTGCTGCAGGGCATCGAACGCCACGGCCGCGGCGCGATCGCCTACTCGCTCGGCAACTTCTTGTTCGAGAACACCCACGAGGTCCCGCGCCTCACCGGGGTCCTGCGCGCCCGCTTCGACGCCCGCCGCTGCCTCGAGGCCCTCACCTTCCACCCCGCGTACATCAAGCGCATCCCCAGCAAACACCCCGTCCCCGCCACCGGCGGCCTCGGCAAGCTGGTCCGCGCCCGCATGACCACCCTCAGCGACGAGCTGTCGACCACCTTCGAGACCCGCGGCGAGGACCTCGTCCTCGCTGACTTCCCCTGCGACCCGCCCGCTGTCCCGAACGACATGTCCCCGGGGACATGATCAATCGGGCAGCTGCTCGGCCGCGTCGCCCCACGCCAGCAGCACCCCGCGCGCCGGCTCCCACGCGGGCAACACCTTGACCGCCGTGAACAGCGGCTCCAGCGCGCCGTCCATGTCACCGGCCATGCGCAGCCACTGCTTCACGCGGGACAGCGCCCGGCTCGCCGTCACCCCACTGGCGAGCAACAGCTCGTGATAGCGGATCAGCAGCTCCACGAACGCCGGACGACTCATCCGCCGCTGCACGTCCGCCTCGTCGCCCCTCAGCCGCGCGAACAGCTCGGGCCGCGCCATCGCCCCGCGCCCGATCATGAAGGCCTCGCACTCGCTCTGCCCCGCGCAGGCCGCGATGTCCGCCGCATGACGCAGATCGCCGTTCGCGACCACGGGCACCTTGACGACCGCCCGCGCCCGCGAGAGCGCGTGCCACACCACCGGCGGCTGATACAGCTGCACCCGCGTGCGCGCATGCACCGTGATCCACGCCGCGCCGCCGGCCTCGGCCGCGCGCGCGACCTCCTCGATGCCGTCCGCAGAGTCCCAGCCGACCCGCATCTTCATCGACACGGGCACATGCGCCGGCACCAGGTCCCGCGTCCGCCGAACGATGTCGTAGATCCTCCGCGGATATTTTAATAGGGTCGCCCCGCCGTCGTGATTATTGACCGTCTTCGCCGGGCACCCGAAGTTGAGGTCGACGCCCAGCGCCCCGAGCTGTGCCGCAGTCCGTGCCGTCTGTGCCACCGGCTCCGCGACACCGCCGAGCAGCTGCACGAACACCGGCACCCCCGCCGGCGTCCGACCGCCGCGATCGAGCTCGGGCACATCGCGGCGCAGCACCGACGCCGGCACCGCGTCCCGCGTGACCCGCACGAACTCCGACACGCACACCGAGATCCCGCTGCGCCCGCCCTCGAGGTCGGTCAACAGCGTGCGATAGACCGCGTCCGTCACCCCGTCCATCGGCGCCAGCGCCAGGTACAGCCCGTCCGCGTCCGGCCGCGCCGCCACCCGCGAGCGCCCAGCCCAGACCTCCCGCCAGCGCTCGCTCGCGGTCGTGCGAAACTCTGTGGTCGGTGCGTTCATGGCTCGGTCCACTTACTTAGGGCCTCGACGCGCGACGGTCAACCGGCGTCGCTCGAAGGGCTGTGACCCTGCGGCCTACGCCTCGCGCGACAGATCGAGCTCGAGCTGCCGATCGAAGTCCGGCGACCACGGGACCAGCAGTAATTCGTAGCTACGCGCCTGGACCGGCTCGCCGAACGCGTCGCGGCGGCGCACGATCCGGCACACGAAGCCGCTCGGCGTCAGATGACGACCCGCCATCATGTCCCAGATCGCCTGCTCGACCGCCTCGACCGCGTGGCCGTGGCCGACCACCGCGTCGACGATCTGCCCCATCGCGACCCCGCGGTCGCCCGCTCTCCCGGCCTCCTCGACGATCGCCTCGCGGAACTGCTCGCTCATCGGAGGCGGGAGCATGGACTGACTCGCCGCCCCTGGCAACCGCTCAGAACAGCTATCTGCGGCCGCTTGAGACCACTTGCAAATTCTGGATACACGAAGTGACCGCGTCACACCTGTCCCAAAGTACAGGCATTCGACGCGGCCTTTTCAACGGTCGCCAAAGCTGATGCCGAGCGCCCGCGCGTGCCCGAGGATCTGCGCGCCGCCCTCGACGCGACGGACCTTTTGCACCGCCTGCTCGAGCGGCACCATGCGGATCTCCGGCGGCTGCGACGACACCAGCACGCCCGACTCGCCGCGCAGCGCCGCCTCGACCGCCTCGACGCCGAGGCGCGTCGCAAGCAGCCGGTCGTGGGCCGTGGGCGTGCCGCCGCGTTGCACGTGCCCGAGCACCGTCACGCGCAGCTCGACCTCCGGCAACGCCGCCGCGATCGCGTCCGCGGCTCTCTGCGCCGCGCCCCCGCGGATCCGTGCGCCACGCTCCCGCGGGCTACCGTCGTGTTCGTGCCGCGACTGCGCCCCCTCGGCGACGACGATCAGCGCGAAGCGCCGACCGCTCGCGAACGTCTTTCGCAGGTCACGGGCGACCAGCGCGGGGTCGTATGGCAGCTCGGGCAGCAAGATGACATCGGCGCCGCCGGCCATCCCGGTGTGCAGCGCGATCCATCCGGCGTCGCGACCCATCACCTCGAGCACCATGATGCGGTCGTGCGACTCCGCGGTCGTGCGCAGGCGATCGAGCGCGTCGGTCGCGACCTGCACCGCGGTCCCGAAGCCGAACGTCTCGACCGTCGCGTCGAGGTCGTTATCAATGGTCTTCGGCACGCCGATCACCGGCAGCCCGAGCTTGTGAAGTCGCAGCGCGATCGTCTGCGAGCCGTCGCCGCCGACGGTGATCAGCAGATCGACCCCCAGCTCGCGGACCCGCTCGAGCAGCGCCGCGGAATAGTCCCGCTGGACCCCGGCGTCGTCCGCGTATGCGAAAGGATCGCCGCGGTTGGTCGTCCCGAGGATCGTGCCGCCCTGCGGCAGCAGCGGCCACACCTCGGCCGGCGTCAGCCGTCGCACCGTCGCCGGCTTGTTCGGCAGCAGGCCGTCGAGGCCGTCCTCGACGCCGAGCACCTCGATCCCGTGCCCGTGCGCGCGCAGGACCACCGCGCGGATCACCGCGTTGAGCCCCGGGCAGTCGCCGCCGCCGGTGTTGATCGCCAGCCGCTGGATCCGTGTCTTCGTCATACGCACGCTGTCATGGCATCATGCCCGGCGCCTGCAAGGTCGGGTCGATCGCCGGGAACCACCGCGTGGCGATGCGCACCGCGTTGGTGGCCGCCCCGACCCGCAAGTTGTCCCCCGCGACCGTCAGGCACAACCCGCGACCGTCAGGCACGCGCGGGTCCCGGCGCAAGCGCCCCGTGAGCGCCCGGTCCCGGTCCTGCACGCAGGCCAGCGCGCTCAGCCCCGTACCATCGGGCGCCGGGAACACGCGCACGTAGGGCGCCTCGCGGTCGTCGGCGAGGACCGCCATCGCCTCGGCGAGGTCGACCGGCCGCTCGCACTCGATCCACACCTGCTCGTAGTGTCCGACCGCGACCGGCACGCGACAGCATTGCGCCGAGATCAGCAGGTCCGGCGCCGCGAGGATCTTGCAGCTCTCGACCATCAGCTTGCGCTCCTCCGCCGAGAACCCCGTCTCGTCGGTCTTCGCCGCGTGCGGCACGG
>JAYUXQ010000535.1:0-4502 GCA_043752905.1 Nannocystis sp.
CGCGAGGGCTCGCGCGCGAGCCTGCAGAAGATCGACCTCGGCGTGGCGACGCTGTCCCAGTGGCTCAATCCGCTTGGCATCCCCGGCCTCACCGCCTACTTCGGCCTGCTCGACGTCGGCCAGGCCAGGGCCGGCGAGACCGTCGTCGTGTCCGGGGCCGCCGGGGCCGTCGGCCAGACCGTCGGTCAACTGGCGAAGATCCACGGCTGCCGCGTCGTCGGCATCGCCGGCGGCGCGGCCAAGTGCGAGTTTGTGGTCCGCGAGCTCGGCCTCGACGCGTGCATCGATTACAAGGCCGGCGACGTCGCCGACGGCCTCAAGCAGCACTGTCCCCGTGGCGTCGACGTATATTTTGACAATGTCGGCGGGCCGATCCTCGACACCGTGCTGACCCGCATCAATCGCAAGGCGCGCATCGTCATCTGCGGCGCGGTCTCGCAGTATAACAACACCGCGCCGATCAGGGGCCCCGGCAACTATCTCATGCTGCTGATCCAGCGCGCGCGCATGGAGGGCATGGTGGTGTTCGACTACGCCGACCGCTACCCCGAGGCTGTGCAGGCGATCGCCGGATACATGAAGGCCGGGAAGTTCCGGTCGCGCGAGGACATCGTCGACGGCCTCGAGCGCTTCCCCGAGGCGCTCAACCGCCTGTTTAGCGGCGAGAACTTCGGCAAGCTGGTGCTCGGCGTCGCCACCGAGTAGTCGCCGCTCGACACTCTCACTCCCTCACACGGCCGTCAGCCCGCCGGCGAGCCGCACGTGCTCCTCCTCGATGCCCGCGTTGTTGAACGCGCAGTCGAGCCTGCCGTCCGCCGCGATCGTCGCCACGACCTCGCGCCCCGCCTCCTCGGCGATGTCGACGACCGCCACCCGCGCGCCGGCCCGCGCGAACGCCCGCGCGGTCGCGCGACCGATCCCCGCCCCGCCCCCGGTCACCAGCACCACCTTGTCCGCGAACGCCTGCATCGCGCGAGCATACACGCTCCGCCCGGACCGCGGGCCGGCGACCAGCGCGGCCGGGTTCTCGCCTATAGTGCCTCGACGGCACCATGAAGACTCCTCGCCTCCGAACCGAACGCACGCTGCTCCTGCTCCCGTCCCTACTGCTCGCCTGCAGCGACGACGGCGGCCGCGAGACCGCCGGGGTCACGGCCGCCGGCAGCGTCACCCTGACCAGCGTCTCGGGCGCCTCCCTGGACACCACCGCCACCGACACGACCCCGACCTCGGGCGCCACGCAGCCCACCGCAGGATCGGCCACCGCCACCGAGGGCAACGATGATACGGCCGGCACCGCCGCCACGGACGGAACCAGTATCACCGGCGGCCCGACCAGCAACGACCCCTCGAGCACGTTGACCGACGGGACCTCGCAGACCGGCACCACGGGCTTCCCCGGCGCGCTCGGCTGCTCGGACGACCTGCACAGCATCGTCGACGAGCAGGGCGACCCCGTCCAGGCGTGCCCGAGCGACCAGGCCTGCTACGCGGGCGCGTGCGTGCCGGCGTGCGAGGCCGTGGCCGACCTCGCGGGCACGGTCGGCTGCGACTTCTGGGCCCCGACCCCGCCGTTTATCAGCAACGGTGGCGGCTCCGCGCTCGACGGCCCGTGCTTCGCCGTGTTCGTCGCCAACGCATGGAACGGTCCGGCCAAGATCACCGTCTCGCGCGGCGGCCAGCCGATCGACATCGCGCAGTATGGCCGGATCCCCAAGGCCAACGGCAACAATGTCACCTACGAGCCGATCCCGCCCGGCGGGCTCCCGCCCGACGAGGTGGCGATCCTTTTCCTGTCCCACAAGCCAGGTGTCAACAATACCGGCAACTCGCTCGAGTGCCCGGTCCCGCCCGCGTTGTTACAGGACACCGCCGTCCCGCTCACCGGCATCGGTCAGGCCTTCCACGTCACCAGCGACGTGCCGCTGAGCGCCTACGACATCAACCCCTACGGCGGCGCGCTCAGCTTCCTGCCAAGCGCCTCGCTGCTGTTCCCGGCGACCTCGTGGGGCACCAACCACATGGCGATCGCGCCGCAGACCAGCGGCTCCGCGATGTTCGCCATGGTCGTCGCCCGCGAGGACAACACGGTGATCAAGGTCGCGCCGGCCAACCCGTTCCCCGGCGGCAACGGCATCCCACCGGCGCCCGCCGGCATGACCACGCAATACACCCTCAATGCCGGCCAGATCCTGCAATGGTCGCAGGCCGGCGACGCCTTCGATCCGAGCGCCGCGATCTTCGACAGCGACAAGCCGATCGGTCTGTGGACCGGCTCGACGTACCTGTTCGTGCAGAGCCAGACCCTCGGGCCCGGCGGCGGCGAGTCGGCCCATCAACAGATCGCCCCGGTCGCGGCCGTCGGCAACGAGTATGTCGGCGCTGGCGTCGTCACGCGCCTCCCCGACCTCGCCCCCGAGAGCGTGCCATACCGCATCGTCGGCATCGTCGATGGCACCACCCTCACCTGGGACCCCGCCCCGCCCGCCAACGCCCCCGCGACCCTCGGCCCCGGCCAGATCGCCCAGTTCGAGAGCACCACGAGCTTCACCGTCCGCTCGCAGGACCCCGGGCACCCGTTCCTGTTCTCGCAGTACATGACCGGCACCAACCAGAGCACCCGGCCCGGCTGCACCACCCAATTCATGGACCTCAACTGCGGCCTCGGCGACGAGGAGTGGGTCAGCCTGCTGAGCCCCAAGCAGTTCCAGAACCGCTATATCTTCTTCACCGACCCGACCTACGGCACAACCAACCTCGTCATCATCCGCGCCAGGGGCGACGGCGGCTTCTCCGACGTCACGGTCGAGTGCCTCGGCATCGTCGGCGGCTGGATGCCGGTCGGCAATGGTGGCATCTACGAATATGCCCACGTCGACCTCGAGCGCGGCGGCGTCCCCGTCGGCAGCTGCGGCACCAGCCGTCACCTCGCCGAGAGCGAGGGCCCGTTCGGCATCGTCGTCTGGGGCACCGACCTCTACGCGTCCTACGGCTACCCCGCGGGTAGCGACATCTCGAAGATCAACGAGGTCGAGATCCCCGTCCCGCAGTGAGTGCCTGCTACGCCGTCATTCGTGGCGCGCGCGCGACATCCAGCCGGTCAACGACAGCCGACGGACCGTCGTCGGCAGGACCTCGTGGTCGACATCGGCGCTGCGAAACACGACGAGCCGATCGAGCAGCGGTGCCACGTCGATCTCGGTCGCGGCGTGCAGGCGCAGGCACCCGCCCGACGCCGCGATCCACCCGTCGTTGAGATAATAACAGTAGCTGATCACCCGGCCCGCCTCACCATTCGTCGACAGGATATCCGGGGCGAAGGTGTCCTTGTGGGCGCCGTAGAACGCCCCGGGCTCGTAGCAGGCGGCGTGGCACTCGACTCGTCGCAGCGCGAGGAAACAGGTGCGATTGAGATATCTCAGGAGAACATCGAGGCGCACGAGGAACAGCGCCACCTCGGCCCCGGGCTGCACGCCGGCCGCCCCCTCGGGGTCGAACCAGCACACGCTGTCGCGGCGCACCTCGGGAGCCATGACCCGGGCCCGCGCCGCACCGATACCCGCGGGCTGGAAGTGCCGGCCGCCGATCAGCGCCGTGACCTCCAGCTGCAGCGCCAGAGCCCGGACCGGGCCGAGCCAGGCGTCGAGCACCACCGGCTCACCGCTGGCGAGGCCCGCCGCCGCCCGTTCGTCGAGGACGAGATCCCGCGCCTGGTCGAGCATCCTCCACAGTCGCCTATCTTCGCGAACTTCGCCATGCCGCTCGCTGGCACGGTGCGTGAGCGCGGCCGCGTGTCGCTGCGGATCCATCGCGTTGTCCAATTGACCTGGGCCTCGGCAGAGGGCGGGCTCGTCGAGCTGTTCGCCCGCTAATTGACGTGGATGATGGTGTCCGTGAAGAACTGATCCGCCGGCGTCGCGGCCTTGCAGTCGCCGCCGCCGATCTGCGACCTGCCCATGTCGAAGAGCACTTGCAGGTCCTTCGTGCCAGGATACGCGATGATCGCCTCGGGTCCGGCCGCCGCGGGTGCGACGATATCCGTGACCTTGACGGCCGCCGCGCCGGGGCCGTTCCACCGCCACAGCGCGAAGGGCCCCTGCGCCTCGTCGCGCGGACCGCCGAGCAGGAACATCGACTGATGGCTGTCCGACCACGCCATCCCGCGGATCGTCTGGCCGGCGAGGTCGAGCACGATCGCCTCGCCGAGGCGAGCCTTCGCGCCGCCGATCACCGCGTCGGCGTTGAGCAGCGTCACCAGGATCGCCTTCGAGCTCGATCGCGGGTTACGCAGGCCGATGACGAGCACCCCGGAGTCGCCGAGCGCCGCCAGACCCTCGATGTTGGCCCCCTCCAGCTTCGGCGCCAGGCTGGCCACCGTGCCCTTCGACAGCTGCGAGGTCGACTGCAGCAGCGCAATGATCGACGCGTTCGGCGCGGCCCAGTTGCCGGCGTCGAGCATGTCCGCGAGCAAGTGCGACGATACGCCCGCGATATGCATCGTC
>JAYUXQ010000536.1:0-4498 GCA_043752905.1 Nannocystis sp.
GAGATCGTCCGCAACACTTTCCCGATGCCGGACCCGAAGGCGACCCTGCTGTTCGCCCAGGACGACTACGGCTACAGCATGTACCACGCGCTGGCGACCGAGAAGCCCGAGGGCGAGATCAACCGGATCCCGGAGATCGGCAGCCAGGTCATCTCGTCGTACCGCGACGTCGCGGCCGGCAAGGCCGCCCTCGACAGCTTCGGTGAGACCGACATCCTGATCATCTTCGGCGGCAACGAGGTCGCCGACCTGCTCGCGTACTACAAGGCCAGCGGCAAGCCCTGGCCGACGCGCGTGTACATCGCCCAGCGGTCGTTCGCCGCGGTGCAAAAGCTCGCCGACACGACCCTGATCCCCAACCTGCGCGCGATCGGCCCGGACATCGTCACCGAGAACCTCAAGGCGGTGCGCGACCGCATCGGCGACGCGACGGGCCCCGCCGAGGTCGGCCTCGCCTACGATGCCGCGATGGCGACCCTGCTGGCGATGACCGTGCACAGCGGCACCGAGCCGATCACCGGCGTGGCCATTCGCAGCGCGATGGACCGCCTCAACGACCCCGATCCCATGAGCATCGCGGTGTCGTTCGGGACCTCGCCCGCGACCTTCGTCGATGCGGCGATCCAGGCGATCAAGGCCGGCAAGAAGATCAACATCGACGGCGCGAGCGGCAAGCTCGACTACCGCGACGACGGGACGATCTGCGGCGATATGGTCGCCTATGGCCTGGCGGAGGACGCCAAGTCGCTGGTGCCCCTCGACCACTTCACCACGGGCTGCCCGGACGCCGTCACCGGCACCTGGACGCCCGAGGGCTGAGGCCCCGGGGGCGGCCTGGGCTAGCCTCGACGCTCAGGTGAACAGGGCCGGGTCGAGGCAGCTCTCGTCGCCGGACTGGATGCCCTTGCCGAGCGCGATCGCCTGCGGCAGCAGCGAACTGACGTAGAACTCGAGGTTGCGCTGCTTGCCGGTGAACAGCGGCGAGTCGCCGCGCTCGCCCGCGAGGCGGCGGGCCACGACGGCCTGCTCGAGCGCCTCCATACCGAGCAGCACGGTGCCGAACATGCGCAGGAACGGGGTCGCCTGCAGCATCGCCGCGTCGACCTTCCTTGCCTTGCCGAGCCCCGCGATGTGCATCGCGGCGCCAGCGAGCGTCTGGACGGCCTTGCCGAGCTGCTCGGCGGGCTGCGTGAAGCCGGCGGCCGCGGCCTGCTCGAGCGTCTCGTTGGCGGCGTTCATCCACTCGATGAACAGCGCGCCGCCGCCCTGCCGCAGCTTGCGACCGACGAGGTCCATCGCCTGGATGCCGTTGGTCCCCTCGTAGATCGACGTGATCTTGGCGTCGCGCACCAGCTGCTCGACCGGGTACTCGCCGATGTAGCCGTAGCCGCCGTAGGTCTGGACGGCGAGGGTCGCGACCTCGAAGCCGAGGTCCGTGCAGGTCGCCTTGACGATCGGCGTCCACAGGTCGACGCGACCCTTGAGGCGCTCGCGCTCGACCGGGTCCTCCGACTCATGCATCAGGTCGAAGTACAGCGCCAGCTTGCACAGCAACGAGCGCATCGTCTCGCTGTAGACTTTTTGCAGCATCAACATCCGGCGCACGTCCGGGTGCTGCACGATCGCCACCGGCGCCGCGTCCGGGTTCTTCATGTCGCGCAGCGCCTGGCCCTGGATGCGCTCCTTGGCGTACACGCGGGCGAAGCCGTAGGCCGCCGCCGCGATCGCCTGACCCTGCGCGGCGACGCCGATGCGCGCCTCGTTCATCATCAGGAACATCAGCTCGATGCCCTGGTGCTCTTGACCGACGAGCCAGCCCTTGCACGGCCCGCGCGACCCGAGCCCGAGCGTGCACGTCGCGTTGCCGTTGATGCCCATCTTGTGCTCGATGCCGAGGACGTGCGCGCCGTTGCGCGCGCCGAGGCTGCCGTCGGCGTCGACCAGGAACTTGGGGACCACGAACAGGCTCAGGCCCTTGGTCCCGCGCGGCGCCCCCGGTGTGCGCGCCAGGACCAGATGGACGATGTTCTCCGTGAGGTCCTGATCGCCGCCGCTGATGAAGATCTTCTCGCCCTCGAGCAGGTAGGTGCCGGGCTCGTCGGGGTTGTCGGTCGGCGTCGCCTTGCTGCGGTTGTCACCGACCGAGCTGCCCGCGCCGGCCTCGGTGAGGCACATCGTGCCGCCCCACTTGCCGCTAAACATGTTGCGGGCGAAGCTCTCGCGCAGGTGCTCCGGTGCGTGCTCGAGGATCACCCGCGCCGCGCCGGCGGTCAGCCCCGGGTACATCATGAAGGCCATCGAGGCGCCGCACAGGATCTCGTTGATGATCATCGCCATCGTGAACGGCATGCCGCCGCCGCCGAGCTCGCTCGGCGCCGAAACAGCGACCCAGCCGCCGTCCGCGAGGATCTTCCAGGCCTCCTTGTAGCCGGGCGGTGTGGTCACGTTGCCGTCGGCGTCGAGTTTGCAACCGACGCGGTCGCCGGTCTTGTTGATCGGGCCCAGGACCTCCTCGGCGATCCGCTTGCTCTCGGTCAGCGTGGCCTCGTACACCTCGCGGTCGAGGTCGGCGTACTTGCCGTGGCGACCGAGCTTGCGGTCCATCTCGAGCTGGTCGAACAAGACGAAGTGGATATCCTGCAGATCGACGGCGAAGCGGGTGCTGCTCACCACTTCTGCATACTTCCTCGCGCCAGGTGCGTCCAGGGGCTGCCCCTCGTGTCCACACACACGCCCTTGCGCTTTTGACCGCACCCGGCCAAAACCTGCGAGCGACGCCGTGGCCACACTGGTCCTCTTCAACAAGCCCTTCGGGGTCCAGACGCGCTTCACCGATCCGGCGGGTCGCGCGACGCTCGCGGACTACATCCAGGTCGCCGACGTGTACCCCTGCGGCCGCCTCGACGCCGACAGTGAGGGCCTGCTCGTGCTCACCGATGACGGCCGCCTGCAGCATCGCCTCAGCGACCCACGACACAAACAACCCAAGACCTATTGGGCCCAGGTTGAGGGGATCCCCGACGGGGGGGCGATCACGCGTCTGCAGCGCGGCGTGTCACTCAAGGACGGACCGACCGCGCCCGCGCAGGCCCGCGTGATGGCGGCCCCGGCGCTGTGGGACCGCGTGCCCCCGATCCGGTATCGCGCGGCGATCCCGACCGCGTGGATCGAGCTGACGATCCACGAGGGGCGCAACCGACAGGTGCGCCGCATGACCGCTGCGGTCGGGTTTCCCACGCTTCGACTGGTGCGCTGGTCCGTGGGGCCGTGGACCCTCGAGGGTATCGCGCCCGGCGCGTGGAGATCGCTGCACATGGGAGACGGGATCTGAACCCTCGCCGGCAAGGGTCCCGACAGGTTCCCGGGCGTCCCCGTTCGTGCGCGCCGGGCCCCGCGCGCCCGCGGCGGGCCGATCGCCGGGGCAAAACCCCGCCAAACTGGGCCAGAGCCCGCGGACAACGAGGAAGTGTTCAGCTTTTCCGCCCGCGATCGCCGTGATAGCGTCTCCGAGTCCGATGGGCACCACTCCCGAAGGCAGCCGCGACCTGAGCCGCACAAGCGACGACGCGCCATCGCGGCCACTGAGCGCGGTGCCACCGGAGTACCCGGAGTCCGAGGACGATCGAACGATCGATGTCGAGGAGGATGAGTCGCGTGCGCCCGCATCCTTGGGTCCCACCGGCACGCAGCCAGGCACGGCGCTGGCGCTCGGACCCACCGGCACGCAGCCCGGGGACTCCCCGCTGCCGCTGCTCGACGAGCCCCCGGCGCGCACGGGTCTGACGCTCCCCGGCGATCCGTCGAGTGGTTTCCCACCGACGCCCAGCCTCTCCGATCTGTTCCCACCGGTGGCCACCAGCGCGGGCCTCCCCGATCTGTTCCCGTCGTCGGCGCCCGCCGTGCCTGCACCCGCGAGCCCGAACGTCCCGTCGCCGCCGCAAATCGGCGCCCCGGTCCGCCCGCCCGCGCCGCGTCTCGGTGCCCCCGCAGCTCGCCCCGTGCCGCGCATCGGCGTGCCTGGCGGTCGCACCGTGATCACGCCCGTGACTCCCGTGGCGACGCCCGGACCCGCGGCCCTTCGCCCCGTTGGCACGCAGCCCGGCGCGGCTCCGCCGCCTTCGGGCACCCAGCCCAGCACTGCGCCGGCGCCGAGCTTCGGCTCGCAGCCAGGTGCGGTGCCAGGCATCCCGGTTCGTCCGAGCGGCACACAGCCCGGCATCACTACCCCGGCGCCGTCTTCGGGCACGCAGCCCGGCACCGCGCCTGCGCCCCTCGGCGGCACGCAGCCTGGCGTGCCGATGCCCGTGGGCCCGACCGGCACGCAGGCGGTCCTGCCGTCCGCGCGCGACGGGCAGGGCCCCAGGGGACCCGACTCGCTCGGCTGGGGCAGCGTCAGCGGCCTGATGGACAGCACCGAGCTCGACGACGCCGACCTCGGTGACGCCGACGATAGCGACACCAGCAGCGACGATCGCGGTGACGATCGCGGTGATGATCG
>JAYUXQ010000537.1:0-1721 GCA_043752905.1 Nannocystis sp.
GCCCGGCGCTCGACCTCCAGCTCGAGACCCGCCGCCGTCATCGCGTCATCGACATGTCCGAGGGGACAGCCTCACGCGACCGGCACGAACTCGGCCCAGCCGTGGCGGCGCAGGTAGTTACCCCACACGCCCTCGCACACGCGGTCGTAGCGACAAGTCGCGCACGCGGGGCGCTTGCGCCGGGCGCTGTCGTCGAGGTCGCTGCGACGGATCTGGACCAGCTCGCCGTGCTCGCCAGCGCGGCGGCTGCCGGGGTCGGCGACGATGTCGTGGCCGGGGTTCGGCGGCTCGAAGTGCTCGTAGTTCTCGACGTAGCCGCGGTTGTGGTCCGGCAGCTGCGTGGTCGTGCACAGCGGGATGTCGACGAAGTAGGCCTGCACCGGACGCTCGCGCGCGCCGGCGTCGGCGAGGAACGTCGCGGCGGCGGCGGCGATCTCGGTGTAGGTCGGGAACAGCTGATCGAAGTAGGTGTTGGCGCGACCGTTGGCCTGCATCACATTGAAGACGACCTGATCGACCGCGTGCGCGCGCAGGAACGCGTAGATCTCGGCGAGGTGCGGCAGGTTGCGCCGCGTGACGACGGTGCTGGTGTGCAGCGCGATGCCGTGGCGCTTGTAGCGGGCGATCGTGTCGATGCCGGCGAGCGTCTGTACGAAGCTGCCGGGCGTGCGCGTGAGGGCGTCGTGCAGCTTGGCGGTGTGACCGTGAATGCTGACGTAGAGGCGGTTGAGCCCCGAGGCCAACAAGCTCCGTGTGTAGTTGTCGTAGCTGAGCGCGCGACCGTTCGTCATCATGCTGATGAAGCGGACGCCGGACTGCTTCGCCATGCGCACCCAGTGCGGCAGGCGCGGGTTGGTCGTCGGCTCACCGGAGGTGAAGCACACCTCCTCGTAGTCGGCCTGGCGCCCGAGGATCCACGCGACGGACTCGTCGGTGGTCGCGGAGTTGGTCACGCGCCGACCGTCGCGGTCCTCCTCCATGCAGAAGATGCAATTGTTGTTGCAGACCGTGCCCGTCAGGATATGCACCCGCGGCCGCTGCCCGGCGATCCGCGCCGTGACGTCGTCCTCGCGGGCCTCCATCGCGGTCACCAGCTTCCATGACTGCCGTGGCTGCCGTGACTGCCGTGGCTGCCGTGACTGCCGTGGCTGCCGTGGCTGCCGTGCGAGGCATGGCCGGGATCGCCGGGCGCGTCGAAGGCCATCACCGGCGCCGCGATCACTGGCGGCCCGGCCTCCGCGTAGAGCAGCGCCTTGTCCGAGATCTCGCGCTGCTCTCCCGAGAGCAGGCCGCCGGCCCTCGTGGAGAAGCTCGGGAGGTCGTCTTCCGGGTCCTGCGGGGTCGTCACGATCGCACCCTATCACGGGTCATGGGCGCGCCCCAGTAGTTTTGCGCGGGCCGGGATCGCGGGGCGGCACTGCGAGCGCCCCCGGTACAGGCGCGGTCATTACGGGCGTGGGGCGGCGTGGGCGGGCATGAGCGGTGTTCCTTGACGGGTCATGGGCCCGGCGGCAATCCTCGCGTATGCGCAAGTGCCCCCTCGATCGCGTTGTGCTGGCCCCGGTGCTGGCCCAGGTACTGGCCCAGGTACTGGCCCTCGGGCTGGCCGCTTGCACCTTCGACAGCACCGGGCTCGATGTGACCTCGGCGGCCGGGGACACCGGCACGGTCGGGGCGACGACCGGCGCGACCACGGAGGTGGTGGCGACGACGGGCACCGC
>JAYUXQ010000538.1:0-4496 GCA_043752905.1 Nannocystis sp.
GTGCTCGCCTCCGGTCGTACTTACCCGGCCCGATCACCCCCGCGGTCGACGCCCGCACGGCTCGTCAGTCCTGGAGGCCGCCGAGCCCGACCGCCCCGCGATCGCCGACGATCTTTCGCGCCACATCGTTCGGGCCGAGCGGGCCCTGCATGACGCGGCGCAGCAGCAACAGTCATCTCGCGTCGCCGAAGCCTCGGCCGACCCACCCACCACGCACGCAATACGCCCGGTCGCATGGGCGCGATCGTACCCGGAAGCGCGCCATCGCGCCTCTGGAATAACAGCCTCTGCGCTCGCGGTCGGGCTTTGAACCGCCGCCCCGGGTCTCAGGCGTCGGGATCGTCGGCCCCGTCGCCTCCGAGGTCGATCTGCCCGCGGACCTCGATCAACGCGCGCTCGAGGGTCTCGACGCGGGCGGCGAACTCTCGCACCACGCCGTCGAGCAGCTCCATGGTCTGCGTCTGAAAGGCCGCGCGGACCTCGAGGTCGACGATGCGGCGCTCGAGCTCCTCGCGGGTGGGTGCTTGCGGGTCGTGCATGCGACGGTTTTGCGGCCGCGGCGCACGCCTGGCAAGCCCTGCGGGCCGGGAATACTGCTTCACGGGCCCGGCAGACAAGCCGGCGGGGCCAGGGTAGGCTTGCCGGCCGCGATGCCCGAGCTCGTCACGATCCCCGACCGCGTCGCCGGTACTGGCGTCCTCGGGCGCATCCGCGTCGACCGGCGCTCCTCCCGGAGTGGCACGCAGCCGACGCTGGTGATCCTCGGCGGCATGACGCAGACCCTCGCCAGCTGGGGCGGCCAGCTGCGCCCGCTGTCCGCGACACGGGAGGTCCTGGTCTACGAGGCGCGCGGCCAGGGCCACAGCGAGCTGGCGATCACCGACGTCTCACCCGCGCGCCACGTCGAGGACTTCACCGCGTTGCTCGAGGCGCTCGCCATCACCGGCCCTGTCGACCTGTGCGGCTTCTCGTTCGGCGGACGGGTCGCCCTGGCGATCGCCGCGACCAGGCCCGCGCTCATCCGCCGCCTCGTCCTCACCGGCGTCAGCGCCGGGCGGGGCGCGCTCGGCCACGTCATCGTGCGCGCCTGGCAGGCCTCGCTCGCCACCGGAGACCTCGAGGCGCTCGCGTGGCTGAGCCTCGCCGACACCCTCGGCCCCGCCTATCTCGATCGCAACGAGCACATGCTCGCCGGCATGGTCCAGGCCACCATGTCGCGCAACCGCTATGATGGCATCCGGGCGCTGTTCGAGCAGACCCTCGCCGACGACCCCGCTTGGCCGTTTCACCCGACCCGGCTCGCCCCGCAGATCGCCTGCCCGACCCTGCTCCTCGCCGGCGCGCACGACCGGCTCGCGCCGACCTCCGAGCTCGCGGGCCTCGCCGCCCTGTTCGCCGGCCCGGTCACCCATCACGTCGTCCCCGACGTCGGCCACACCGTCGCTATCGAGGCGCCCGAAGTCTGGCGCGCGCACCTCCTCGAATTCCTCGATGCTCCATTCTCATGAGTAACTCCTTCGGCACCATCTTTCGCGTGACCACCTTCGGCGAGTCGCATGGCGGCGGGCTCGGCGTCGTCGTCGACGGCTGCCCCGCCGGCCACCCCTTCCCGTTCGCGCGGCTCGCCGCGCAGATGGCCCGCCGCAAGCCCGGGCAGGGCAAGCTGACCTCGCCGCGCCAGGAGGCCGACGAGGTCCGCGTGCTCAGCGGCCTCGAGCCCGACACCAACCTCACCCTCGGCACACCGATCGCCATGCTCGTCGGCAACAGCGACGCGCGCAGCCACCATTATGATGACCTCGCCGCGCTGTACCGGCCGTCGCACGCCGACTACACCTACGACGCGAAGTACGGCGTGCGTGCCGTCGCTGGCGGTGGTCGGGCCTCCGCGCGCGAGACCGTCGGTCGGGTCGCCGCGGGCGCGCTCGCCGAGGACCTGCTCGGCGCGCTGCATCAAGTCGAGATCGTCGCGTGGGTCGCCGAGGTCGCGGATGTCGTCGCGCCGGTCCCCGACCTTGCGACCCTGACCCGCGACCTCGTCGACGCGAGCCCCGTGCGTTGCCCCGACCCCGCGGCCGCCGAGGCCATGATCGCCGTGATCGACGCGGCCCGGCGCGACGGCGACACCGTCGGCGGCGTCATCCGCTGCATCGCCCGCAACGTCCCGGCCGGCTGGGGCGCGCCGGTATTCGACAAGCTGACGGCCGCGCTCGCGCAGGCGATGATGAGCCTGCCGGCCAGCCGCGGCTTCGAGGTCGGCGACGGCTTCGCCAGCACCCGCCTGCGCGGCTCGCAGCACAACGACCCCTTCACCGTCGACGCCGCGACCGGTCAGATCCACACGGTGACCAATCATAGTGGTGGCATCCAGGGCGGGATCTCCAACGGAGAGATGCTGCGCCTCGCCGTCGCCTTCAAGCCCGTCGCCACCATCTTTCGCCCCCAGCACACCGTGACCCGCGACCTCCAGCCCGTCGTCTTCCAGCCCAAAGGTCGCCACGACCCCTGCGTGCTGCCCCGCGCCGTCCCCATGGTCGAGGCCATGGCCGCCCTGGTCCTGTGTGACCACATGCTCCGCGCCCGCCTCGCGCGCGTGGCGGACCTGCGCCCATGAGCAAGCCGCAGTCACCGGGACGCCCGCACCTGCACGTCGTCAAGGGCGGTCGAGAGGCCTCCGACGTCGTCGAGGTCGACGCCAGCTTCGTCGGCGAGCGCACCTTCGGTATCGTCGACGCGACCGCCCGCCCGGCCCCGAAGGCCCTCACCGCCGGTGCCGCCGAGCCTGTCCCCCGGGACATGCCCGAGGAGACAGGTCGCCAGCTCGCCCCCGGCGCCCCGCTGTCGCCCGGCACCATCCCGCTCGAGCTCGCGCTGCACCTGCGCAGCGGCGAGGCGCTGGTGTGGTGGGACGCCAAGGCCGCGATCGACTTTCGTCCGATCTTCGTCGTGCTCGGCGCCTGCGCGCTGGTGCTGCTCGGCGTCACCGCGATGGCCCCCGACTTCTGGTCGCAGCCGTGGTCGGACCTGTGGCCGCCGGTCGCCGCCCTGCTGTCGCCCGCCCTGCTGCTGCTGCTGCGCGAGCAGCTGAGCCTGCGATCCCTGATGGTCACCGACACCGCGATCATCGAGATCACGCGCCGCGGCGAGGTCTCGCGCCTCGTATTCTCCGCGATCCGCACCGTCCGTCGCGACCTGCTGACCGGCGGCGTGCTGCTGCAAGGCAAGGGCACCCACATTCGTGTGCCGCCCGCGCTGATCGAGAACGCCAGGGCCGCGATCGTCACCCAGCGAAAGAGCGTCCTGCGCGGCGAGTCGACCCAGCCCGACGACCCGCTGCGCTGGCTGCCATGACCCGCGTGCCCGCGGTCCGGCCCGCTGTGGCACACTCGCGCGCGTGAGCCCCCGCCAGGACATCGCCGCCGCCCGCCGGATCGTCATCAAGCTCGGCACTCACGTCATCACCCACCCCGAGGCCGGCCTCGCGCTCGGTCGCCTGTGCAGCCTCGTCGAGGGCGTCGCCGCCATTCACCGTCAGGGTCGCGAGGTCGTGCTCGTCTCGAGCGGCGCCGTCGGCATGGGCCAGCGCGCGCTGGGTCTGCGCCACCGCCCCGACTCGCTTGGTCTGCGCCAGGCCTGCGCCGCCGTCGGTCAGGGCCAATTGATGGCGCTCTACAGCCAGAACTTCGGCCAGCTCGGCGTCAAGGTCGCGCAGGTGTTGCTGACGCAGGAGGACCTCGGCGACCGCGACCGTGCCCTGTGCGTGCGCACCACATTGACCCGCCTGCTCGAGCTCGACGTCGTCCCGATCCTCAATGAGAACGACAGCGTCAGCGTGCGCGAGCTGGTCGAGTATCGCCGCGGTCAAGGTGTGGAGGGCCCGACGCTCGAGTTCGGCGACAACGACGGCCTGTCCGCGCGCGTCGCCGTCGCCCTCGACGCCGACCTGCTGGTCCTGCTCACCGACGTCGACGGCCTGTTCACCGCCAACCCGCGCACCGACCCCACCGCGCAGCGGATCGGCGAGCTCGCCGACATCGACGACACCACCCTCGCCCGCGCCGTCGGCGGAAGCATCGGAGGCACCGGCGGCATGGCGAGCAAGCTCGAGGCGGCCCGCCTCGCCAGCCGCGCCGGCATCCCCGTGCTGATCACCAGCGGCCATCACCCCGGCGCCCTCGAGCTCGCGCTCGGTGGCGCCGACGTCGGCACCCTCGTCAGCCCACAGTCGCGGCGCTCCCAGCACCGGCGCCAGATCGCAGCGTGGGCGCAGAGCCGCGGCGCCCTGATCGTCAACGACGGCGCGATCGCTGCCATGGCCGAGCGCAAGGCGTCCTTGCTGCCCGTCGGCCTCGTCCGTGTCGACGGCGAATTCTCGCGCGGCGACGTCGTCGAGATCCGCGACGGCAGCGGCCGCGTCCACGGTCGCGGCCTCGTCAATTACGACGCCAGCGACTGCCGCCTCCTCGCCGGCCGCCAGAGCACCGAGATCGCCGGCG
>JAYUXQ010000539.1:0-27460 GCA_043752905.1 Nannocystis sp.
CCGGGTGAGCGGGACCGCCTCGCCTTCGATGATCGATACGGGTCACGCGACAACACCGGCGCGATCGTCAGCGCCATCGTCGGATCCGCGATGACGATCGTCGGGGCGGCGCTGCTCGGGCGGGGGCTCGCCCTCCGCAAGCGCCAGGGCCGGCTCGCTCCACTGCGGGTCGCCGCGAGCTGGCGTCCGACTCTTTGAGCCTTCGATACCCTGCATGGCGATGCTAAGGTGCCGCCGCCTTGACCCCCTCGCCCGGCCCGAGCGAACCCGCCCCGCGCGCGCGCCTGCGCCGGGACCTGTGGTTGTGGCTGCTCTCGCTGGTCGGCGCCGCGGTCCTGCTGTGGCTCGCCTCGTTTCGCATCCGCCTCTGGCCCGGGCTGCTCGTGTTGCCGCGACCCGGACTGCTCGCCGCCGCGGCGGCCCTGCACTTGCCCTACAGCCTGGCCCGCGCGCTGCGCCTGCGCCACGCGCTCGACCACCGCGTGCAGGAGGCCACGGGAGACCGCCGCGCCCGCGTGCCGCGTGACCTGCTGTACGGCAGCGGGCTGGTGTCGTTTTTGGTCATCATCCTCTTGCCGCTGCGCCTGGGCGAGCTGTCGCGGCCGCTGCTGCTCGCGCGTGGCGGGGTGCCCGGGGTCGGGCTGCCGGAGGCGATCGCTGCGATCGCCAGCGAACGTGCGGTCGACGGCCTGATCGTCGTCAGCCTCGTGCTCGTCGGCGTCGCGCAGGCGACCGCCCTGGTCCCTGGCCTCGGTGACAGCGCCGCCAACGTCACGCAGGTCGGTCGCGGCATGGGCCTGGTGTTCCTCGCGCTGGTCCTCGGCCTCGTCACCCTCGCGCTGACGCCCCCACGCTGGCTCGCACGCCTCACCGCCGTCGTGCCGGCGCGCCTCGCTGGCTTTGTCACCCACTTCGCGGCGACCCTGCGCGACCTGGCCGACCCGCGCCGGGGTCTGCCGCTGCTGCTGTGGTCCGCGGTCTACTGGGCGCTGACGGTCGTTCAGCTGTATTTGGTGTTGCACGCCTGCGGGCTCGGGCTCGGGCTCGCGGAGGCCGCCGCGATCGTCGGCATCGTCGGGCTGAGCATCCAGCTGCCCGGTGGACCGGCCCAGGTCGGCAGTTACCAGGTCGGCAGCGTCCTGGCCCTGGGCCTGTTCGTCCCGGCGGCGGATCTCGACGCCGGGGGCGCGAGCTTTGTCGCCGTCTCGTTCGTCCTCGGCCTGCTCGGCGCCGCCGTGCTCGCCGTCCCGGGCGCCTGGCTGCTGGCCCGCGCCGGCCGCCGCGCGGGTGCCCCGGGAGCCGCGGGTGTCGAGGCAATTTCGAGAACTGGTTCCGAAGCGTGAGGGGTCAGGTGGATTGCTGGCGGCGGGGGGGCGGGGGTATGCTCCCGCCGCGGACCCCCGCCTCGCTCCGGAGAACTCATGTCGCTCAGCACCCGTGTCCTCGCTCTGGTCGTCCTCACCCTCGCCGTGCCCGCCTGCAAGAAGTCGGGGACCAACGCGCCCGGCGGCAAGGGAGTCACCGTCGAGGAGCAGGACAAGAAGCGCGCCGCCGCGCAGCAGGACGCCAAGGCGCGCACGCTGGTCGGCCTGGCCAACGAGGATCTCTCGAAGGGTCGGTGGTTCTCGGCGCGTGAGCGGGCCAAGCGGGCCCTCGAGGCCGAGCCGAACAACGCGGACGCGTTTGCGATCCTCGGCGCGGCCAACTGGCGCGCGGGTGACTATGACGCCTCGACCAAGGCCTTCAAGGAGGCGCTCGAGCTCGACGCCAAGAACTTCGGCGCCGCCGTCGGCCTCGGCCGCAACTACCAGGCCGCGGGCGATCACAAGTCGGCGATCGAGCTGCAGGACAAGCTCCTCGAGGCGGACCCGGCCCAGTTCGACCCGCTGGTGACCAAGCTGTGGAGCTACTACGCCCTGGCGGACGCCGCCAACGCCGTCAAGACGCTCGACGCGCTGTTCAAGCAGGTCGACAACGACAACCCGCTGCGGCCGCTGTTGCTCGCGCACGCCTCGTTCATGCGCCCGCTCGAGGGCAAGGGTGAGCTGATCAAGATCGCGGGCACGAAGGGCACCTCGGATCTGCAGGTCGACCCCTCACAGGGCATCAAGCACGCTGGCGGGACCATCGGCGGCGAGTTCAAGCGCGTCGTCTTCTTCGAGCTGCGCGAGGAGGCCCGCATTCACAAGGCGCTGGCGGACCAGCTCAAGCTCAAGGAGCTCGGCAAGATCACCCCGCTCGCCGGCACCGAGACCTCGGTCGTGTTGATCCCGGAGATCGCGTTCGGCGACCTCAAGCTGACCAACGTGCCCGCGATCGTCGAGGACCTGACCCCCTACACCGTCAACGGCGACGTGCCCGGCGTCGTGCTCGGCCGCCAGGTCATGAACAAGCTCGGCACGATCACCTTCGATTTTCCGAACGCCTCGCTCGAGGTCGCCGCCGCCCCCCCCGCGGCGACCCCCGCTGGCGCCTCCGAGGCCCCGCTGCTGCTGATCGACATGCACATCCTGCTCGTGCCGGTGACCACCGTCTCGATCGACGGCTCCGACTTCAAGTTCTACGCCTGGCTCGGCGGCAGCTACGGCGCCGCCCTGGCGGTCGCGCGCAAGGAGTACCTCAAGAGCGGCCACCTGCCCCGCGAGCTCGAGCAGCTCGACGACCCGACCAACGGCCTCAAGATGGTCTTCCTCGAGAAGGTCAAGGTCGGCGAGACCGCCGTCAACGGCGGCGTCGGCGGCCTCGTCCTCGCCAACACCCCCCCCGACGCCGGCCTCGCCCAGATCGTCGAGGGCTCGAGCTTCGAGCTCGGCGGCTACATTAATTATCCGCTGCTGCGCACGATGAAGATCACCTACGCCATGGCCCAGGGCAAGGTGTACCTGTCCAGCAAGACCGCCGCCGCGACGGCCACCAAGTAATGTCCGCAGCGCGCACGATGGCCTTCGCCCGCCATGGCCCCGTCTATGGGGTGGTGGTTCATTCGGTGCGTGCGCCCACGGACGCGGAGTGGGACGAGTATCTGCGGCAGACGGGCGAGTGGTTGCCCGAGGTCCACGGCGTGCTCATCGTGACCGAGGGCGGCGGACCCACGAGTTCCCAGCGTCGCTCGCTCAAGAAGATGTTGGCGGAGAAGATGCACCACAGCATCTTCCTCGCCGTGATCTCGTCGAGCATGCTGGCGCGGGGCATCGTGCTGGCGATCAACCTGTTCAACCCGTACATCCGGGCCTTCCACCCGGAGGACCTCGATCGGGCGCTGAGCTTTCTCGGGGTGCCGGTCGCGGAGCGCCCGGCGTTGCTGGCGGTGGCGAAGCGCCTGCGCGAGGAGGTCGACGCCGCGTGACGCGCGTCGACCCGCGGAGCCCTGACAGACGCGCCGGGCGGCTCAGCCCGCGCACTCGCCACGGCCGATGGCAACGTCGAACACTTTCTCCTGGCCGAGGTCGACGAGGTCGGTCTCGCGGAGGTTGTCGAAGGCCATGCCGATCGTGTGCTCGGCGAGGGCCGCGGCGACCTGCTCCTTGGGGACGCGGCGAAAGTAGCTACGCGCGTCCTCGCCAGCCTCGCGGTTGTCGCGGTACAGGTCGAGCAGGGCGAGCAGCGCCTCGCCGGCGCGCTGGGCGGGGATCTTGACGATCTGGCGGCCGAACTGGACGCCATCTTCATTGAAACCGCCGCCGAGGTGCAGCTGGTACTCGGGGATCTGGCGACCGTCGCCGGCGTGGCGGACAGTGCCGTGGAAGCCGATCGCGGCGACGTGATGCTGGCCGCACGAGTTCGGGCAGCCGGAGATCTTGATGTCGGCGGTGCGCGCGAGCTCGACGCTGTCGGCCGACTTGCCCGGGTTCTTGAGGAAGCGGGTCAGGTGCGCGGCGAGCTGCATGCTCGCGGTGACGGCGAGGTTGCAGCTCTCGGCGCCCGGGCACGAGACGACATCGACGATCGTGTTGCTCCCGGCCTCCGCGAGGCCGATCTCCTGCAGGCGGGTGTACAGGTGCGGCAGCGCCTCGGTACGAACCCAGCGTAGCAGGATGTTCTGGTTGTTCATCGTCCGCAGGGTGCCGTCGGCGAACACCTCGGTGACCTCGGCGAGCTGATCGAACTGCTGCGAGCTGAGGTCGCCGCGGTACAGCTTGACGGTCACGCTGGCGAAGCCCGACTGCTTCTGCGGGTCGACGGTGCGCAGCCAGGCGCGGTAGGTCGGGTCGTCCTCCACGGCGCGTGCCGCTTGCAGCGCGCGCGGGTCGGCCTTCGGGGCCGTCTCGTCGGGCGGCAGAGCGATCGGCTGCTTGAGGCGGCCCTCGGCGACGATGCTGGCGATCTCCTCGTTGTACGCGGCGACGAAGCCCTCCTCGCCGAGCGTCTTCATGACGTACTTCAGGCGCGCGCGGGCCCGGTTCTTGCGGTTGCCGAGGCGCCCGAACAGGCGGATCGTCGCCTCCACCCGGGCGAGAAGCTCGTCCGCAGGAATGAAGGGGTGCAGGCGGTAGCCCGGCCGCGGGCTGGTGCTCAGGCCGCCGGCGACGAACATCTCGAAGCCCGCCACGCCGTCCTGGATCTTGGCGCGCAGGCCCACGTCGTTGATCGCCGTCTGCGCGTGGTCCTCATGAGTGCAGCCCTCGAAGGCCATCTTGAACTTGCGCGGGAGGTCGTTGGCCCACGGCGCGCGCAGGCACATGCGCGTGACCGCGTGGGTGTACGGCGTGACGTCGAAGGCCTCGGTCGGGCTGACGCCCGCGTAGGGGCAGCCGGTGATGTTGCGGACGGTGTTGCCGCAGGCCTCCATCGTCGTCGAGCCGAACTCGTCGAGGCTCGCCATCGCCTTCGGCATGTCCTCGAGCTTCACGAAGTGGAACTGGATGTTCTGCCGGGTCGTGACATGGCCCTTGTCGAAGCGCGTCAGCTCGCGCGCGATCGTGGCGCAGGCCCGCAGCTGCCCCGCGCTCATGATCCCGTTGGGGAACTTGGTGCGCAGCATGTTGACGTCGGTCTGGCGCTGGCCGTACACGCCGCGCGTCAGGCGAAAGCTGCGAAACTCCTCGGAGGACAGCTCGCCGCGCTCGAAGCGTTCGAGCACTCCGATGAACTCCTCGACGTCCTCGGGGCGAGAGAAATGATTATCGTGACGCGCTTCCAGGACCATGGCTCGCAGCTCCGCCGACGCTCGTGGCGTCGTTCAGTAGAGTGAATCGGCGTTCAGACTAAAGCACGGACCGACCCGTTTCAATCGAAAATCCGCTCAGGGCCGGACAGGAGCTCACGTCCCTCCCCGAGCGCGCGGGCCAGGCGCCGCGCCAGCGCAGGCGTGCCGTGCAGACTGATGCCGCCGTCCGGGGCCACCTGCAGCTCGACCCCGCGAGGCCCACGCCACAGCGCGGGGTCGGCGTAACGCGGGCTGCGGTGTACGAGGCCTTGGTTGCTCGAGCCGATGAAGCGCCGGCCGTCGGCGGGCTCGCGGCGGGTCGCGTCGAAGCGGCCATCGACGAGCGTGTCGACGGTCGCCAGCAGCGCCAGTCCGCCGGGCAGCGCGGCGAGCTCGGCCTCCGTGCGCCCCGTGAACACGATCACGCCGAGTCCCAACTGGCGCGCCGCGCGACACAGGGCGGTCACGCCGGGGAGCTGCTCGCTCGGCTCGCCGCCGAGGATCGTCAGGCCCTCGATCGCGTGGCGGTCACGATGCTTCGCCAGCTCGGCCACCAGCCCGGTGATCGATCGTCGCGTGCCGCCGAGCGCCGAAAACAGCTCGGGGTTGCAGCAGCCGGGGCAGGCCAGCGAGCAGCCCTGGACCCACAGCGCGGCGCGGCGAAACGGGCCCTCGGCCTCGGTGCAGGGCACGATGTGGGCCACGCGCAGGCTCATGGGGCTTGCGGGGGTCGCGGGTGCATGCCGGAGAAGATCGCGTGCAGGTCCATCTCCTGGTACTGCCCGGCGGCGAGGGTGGTCGGCAGGGTCAGCGGTCCGAAGGCGACGCGGCACAGGCCGAGCACCTCCGACCCGAGCGCGACGAAGATCCTCCGCACCTCGTGAAATTTTCCCCCGGTGATCGTGATCGTGGCGAACGCGGTCGAGCCGTCCGGGACCTCGAGCGCGGGGTGCAGCTCCGTGCGACTCAACGACTTGAGCTCGACGATCTCCGGGACGTGGCCGTCCTCGAGCTCGAGATGCTCCGGCAACGGCTGCCACGCCCGCGACAGCGCGGCCTGATACACGCGGGGCACCGCGTAGCGCGGGTGGGTCATGCGGTGCAGCAGCGGGCCCTCGGTGGTCCACAGCAGCAGGCCCGAGGTCTCACGGTCGAGCCGACCGACCGCGCGCAGGTCCTTGTGCAGCGGAGCGTGCTTGAGCAGCTCGTAGGCGGTGGCGTGCCGGTCGTCGCGTAGCGCGGTCACGACCCCGAGCGGCTTGTGCTGCATCAGGTGGTAGGAGACGCGGAGGGCGTGCGGTTCGTCGTCGACGTGGACGAGCCGCGGGAGGGTGTCCGGCGCGATCTGCAGCCCGGGGTCGGTCAGGGGGGTGCCGTCGGGGTCCGTGACCCGGCGTGACCGGCACAGGCGGGTGACGAGCCCGCGGGACAGGCCGAGGTTGTGAGCGATGAGGAGGTCGAGCCGGGGCACGGGGGCCCGGCTTATACCGCGACTCCGCCCGCTCGACAGGCCCCAGGGACGGCGCGCCCGGACGCAAAGCGCGATACCCTCCGGCCCGTGGGTCGCCGCGAACCAATGCCCGACGAGCAGGCCGTGGTCGCCCGCGCCGCATCCGGCGACCGCCGCGCCTTCGAGCAGATCTACCGCGCCTACGCCCCGACCCTGTTCTCCTATGTCCTGGTGCCGATGCTCGGCGACCGCGACGACGCCCACGACTGCCTGCGTGAGACCTTCCTCGCGGCGTATCGCCACCTCGCCACCTTCACCTGGCACGAGGGCGGGCTCTATCCGTGGCTCAAGACCCTCGCCAAGAACAAGGCCAGGGACCTCCTGCGGGCCTCCGGGCGGCGCCAGCGGCTGCGCGGCGCGTTCGCGGAGCACCTCGGCACCGCCGGCTCGGACGAGGCCAAGAACCCGGCCGAGGAGGAGCTACAGCGGGGCGCCCTGCGGGTCCGCATCGAGTCGGTGCTCGCGGAGCTCAACCCTCGCTACGCCGAAGTCCTGCGGCTGCGCCTGCTCGAGGACCGCAGCCGCGAGGAGTGCGCCGCGGCGCTCGAGGTCAAGGTCGGCACGCTCGACGTGCTGCTGTTTCGCGCCTGCAAGAGCTTCCGGGCCGCCTGTGACAGGCAGGGTCTGGTGGTCGCCACCGAGCTATGAACCGAACCAGCACCCACCGTTGTAAGCAGTCGCGTGCGGCCCACGTTCAGGCCGCTGTCCACCCGCCCACCGTATCCACTGTTCATCGGGGTCCTCATGTCGCCGCGTAACGCCCAGCCCACACCTGACACCAAGCGCGCCGAGTCCGTCCTGGACCCGGCCTGGGAAGACGCGCTGCGGGCCGGCCAGGCCGAGGACGGGACCGCTGGGACCGCTGGGACCGCCGGGACCGCTGGTTCAGTGGATGCCGAGCTGGCCGTGATCCATTTACTCCGGCATGTGCGAGCTCCGGAGCCTCTCGACTCCGCGGCGCTCGACCGTCTATGGGACGTCGAGATCGCGCCTGCGATCACGCCGCTGCCGTGGTGGCGGCGGCGCTGGCTGTGGGGCGTCGTGCCCGCGGCCGCGACCGCGGCGCTGCTGATCGTCGTGCTGCGCAATGGTGGTGATGAAGCCGTCGTCGCCGGGCGCAGCGCCGCGGCGCCGGGCGGGACGCTCGTCGCGGACGCGACGCCCTCGTCGGCTCGCGCGCTCGAGCAACAGTTCGCCCAGCTCGAGGGCGACGCCCGCCGTGACCTCGGCGTCAGCGTCGACCGCGGGCGCGGCGTGATGCGTTCGCAGCTGCTGGCGATGGCGAGCGCCGGAGACAAGCCATGACGACGATCTTCACCGGCCGAAGGATTACCTCGGGGCTGTCCCTGCTCGCCGGGCTGTTGCTGGGCGCCCTGCTGATGTTCATGGGGCTGGCCCAGGCCGGCCGCCTCGCGCCGGCGCGTCCGGATGTGCTGGTCGCGCTCGCACAGACCCTGGAGGTCGAGCACCAGCGCATCGATCTCTTGCTCGCGCAAAAAGATGTCGCCGGGGCGATCACCGCGCTCGAGGGTCTGCGCAAGCTCGAGTGGCCAGCGCGCGCCCAGGCCGGCGACGCCGGTGAGCAGCTGCGTCACGACGTCTACGGCCGACTGCTGCGCCTGCGCCTCGATCATCCGAAGATCGACCCGCGCACGCCGGACCAGCTGCAGCAGATCATCGACGAGGGCCTTGGTGACGACTACAAGGCGCTCGAGACCAACGCCTTCACCGCCCGCGTGGTCGCCCTGCGCGGCGAGATCGCCGAGCTGCGCGGAGACGACGACGCCGCCCTCACCGCTTACGAGGAGGCGCTGACCATGAACCGCGGCCTGCTGCAGCAGGCGCTCGCCGGAGCCGCCCCGTGATCGCCCGCACCGTCCTTCGACCTGTCCTTTCGGCCATGTTTCTGGCGGCCATGGCGACCATGACGACCATGACGACCATGACCGGTGGCTGCGCCAAGAAGTCCACGGCAGACGCGAGCATGGCCCCGGGGGCCGGCGAGGACGATCTGATCGCGCTCGAGCAGCAGCTGGCCCGGCGGGAGAGCGAGTTGCAGGCGATCGGGATCTCGCAGAACGCCCGCAAAAACGTCACCACCCTCGACACGGCCGGAGCCGGATCTTCCGCGAAGGGCGACGGCGGCGCGGATGCCAGCGCCCCGGTGCCGTCGACCGGGCCCGCGCCGAGCATCGCACTGCAGCCGGCCGACCCGGATCGCAAGCCGGACGACCCCGGGCGCTGCGAGCGGGTCTGCGAGATCTCCGCGGCGATCTGCACGCTGGAGGAGCAGATCTGTGGCCTGCTGCCACGTCACCGCGGCGAAGCCCGCTATCAAGGCGCCTGCGATCGTTCGGTCGCCGACTGCCAGCTCGCCACCGAGGCCTGTCATGCCTGCACCGCGAACTAAGCTCGCCGCCCTGCTCGCCACGCTCTGGATCGGCGCGTGCGCGTCCAACCGCCCCGAATACACCGGCGCGGCCGCCAAGCCGGCCTCCGCCGAGGCCGCGCTCGAGGACCACGCGTCCCCGGCCGCGCCCGCCGTGGACCCCGACCTCGAGCAGCTCGAGGCGAGCCTCGCCGCGTACGAGCAACAGCTCGCGCACAACGAGTCGCGCCTGCGCGCGATGGGCGTGCGGATCGCCTCGGCGGAGCCTTCACCGGCGAAGGCCGATGAGGAGGCCGCCAGGGACGACCGCTTCGCCGCACCGCCGCCTCCGCGCGCCGGCGACGCCCACCGCGCGCGCGACGGGAAGGCCGAGGCCAAGGCCAAGTCCCCCGCGAAGAAGACCACGACCTCCGCCGAACGGTCCCCGACCCCGCGGCCGACGACCCCGAGCTCGGCCCCGACGGCCGGTCGCGCCGCGACGAAGCCCACCGCGGACGCCCCGCCCGCCGAGGTCCAGGACAAGGATGCAGGCACGGGCCGCTGCGTCGAGCTCTGCGACCTCGCCCACGCGACCTGCGAGCTCGAAGCGAAGATCTGCGAGCTTGCTACGCGACACGCCGACGACCCGCACTACGAGGAGGTCTGCCGGCGCGCCGGTGACGACTGCCGCGTCGGCTCCGACGCGTGCGATCAATGCTCGCCCTGACCTTTTCATGCGCGACTCGGGTCACGCGAGCGCCACGCGTGCGGCCGCCCTACAGCCCCGCGATGACGAGGGGGCGATGCATCGGCCAAGATCCGGACCGCTAGCTCACGGTTTCGCACGATGGGATCGCGGTTTCGAGCATCGCGCGTAGCGCCGAAAATCTCCTCACGAAACTTTGGCGGCACAGGCCCAGGTGGTCGTGCGCGCGCGCGCTGAGCCCGGGGTTCGGCGGTCGGCCGGGGTATGCTGCCCTGGTGGCGTCGGGTACACTCGCTCCGATCGCTACCGACCGAGCTTCACGACCGCAAAGGACCTTCAATGCCCCCGACGATGGCGTTCACCCTGGTTAAGGGCTCTATCCTGCTCGTCCTGCACACCAAGGAGAATCCTTCAGACGATGTGTTTGAGGAATATATCAAATTCGCGGGAGATAATATACGCCGCATTAAATCGACGATGATCTTGACCGAGGGGGGCGGGCCCAACGCGATGCAGCGTGGCTTGTCGAATGATTTGCTCGAGACGCACAATATCAAGGCCAAGATCGCGGTGGTCACGCTGAGCCGTGCGATTCGTGGGATCGTGACCGCGCTGAGCTGGTTCAATCCGAACATCAAGGCCTTTAGCACCATTCAGATCCCCGCGGCGATGGAGTACTTGGAGGTCCCCAGGGAGGACCGCGACGCTGTGGTCCGCGAGGTCAAGGCCCTCCGCAAGAAGTTGGACCTGCCCGTGGATTGACCTGGAATTTCGCTGGAAGCCAGCCGCGCAACCCGTGCTCCTTACAAAGGAAGGTTCGTCCGCGCCTCCGACATCGGGCTCGCACTTTGCTCGCCGTCCACAGGGTTCCATCGGATCAAGCCGGATCGGCGCAGCACATCCCGGTGGCTGAAGATGAGCGCCTGCTGCTCGGGCCGTGCATATCGGAGCGTGAGAGGGTCGATCCAGATAACGCTGGATTCGTAGCGGGTATCAGGGTATGGCAGGCGCCCGGCGGCGTGGTCGATGACGAACCCGATCGGGTACCACGACTTTAGGACGTGATGATGACTGAAAGCGATGCCGTAAGCGGCCTTGAGCAGGGGCATCGCGGCCACGGCGACCCGCACCAGCGCGCTGCTCAATCCGGTTCCGCGCCAGCGGCTCTGCACCCACAGGCCGCTGATCTCTGCGATGCCCAGGTGACTGCGTCGGTTGAGGGTCTGATGAAGCTTGTAGTTACCGGCCAGCACCCGCTCTACAGGTAGGAGCATACCCGCGAGCCGAAAGTATAGGCGCAGGCCCCCCACGAACTCACCAGTACTTTCATCCTCGGCCACGATGAAATATACGCAACCATCCTCTAGTTCTTCCTTGGTGGTGCTGGTCGCTGCCTTCTCCGCCGCGAACTCGGCGTAGGTACAGGACTGCCAAGTGTAGAAGTTTGCGACAGCCACGGGGTCGGCAGCAGGATTAAACAAGCGGATGTTGAACATGGATGCACCTGACAGGTCGACGTCCGTCGCCGCGTCCTTTTATTGATAGCACGGATTCGCGCCTCGACTCAACATCCTCTGCTCACGCTCCCGGCGGCTGGAGTTCTCAAATGTGGATGCTTGCATCCATACCGAGATCCAATGCTAGCCTAAACTACTGTTATTCACGGGGCGTCCTCGGGTTCTCCTTGCGTCAGGTAATCGTCAGTACCTCGCTGATGTCCCGTCGCAGGGTCCGGTGCGGCGAGGGGTCCGCTTGCGACAGACGAAAAAGCAGGATCTCTGCGTCGCTTATTGCCACGGTAAAATACCGAGAAAACTGCTCTCGCAACTCAATGACCGCCCGCATCTCCTGCTTGTCGAGGCCCACGCCATGATAGCGCTCGACGCGTGCCAGCAACGAAATCAGCGCATTCATGGGATGAAGGGCTAGACCGAGGGCCGTTGCGGTCAGCCACACCTGTTGCATCGTTCGACCGCCGCGCACGAACGCCGGGAGGTCGCTACCATGGACGGTGAGCAGCGCCACTGCCGCGGAGGATGCCACTGCCCCGGCCAGTCCGTTGCCGAGCGCTCCACCCCCACCGACGGCGCGCAGCAGAGGGGCGACTTGGCGTTCGCGAATGAGTTGGAGCGTGGCGGCGTCCATCGGGCCCAGGGCATAGGTCTCCAGGCTTACGCCGTCGCGGGTCCGTTCGACTTCGGCCGCGGTCCAGCGCAGTGTTTGCATTAGGTCTGCGTGTAGGACGGGCGACAGCATGCGAAGCCGCTCCGACTCACACAAGATCCCCGTGAGCCCCGCGAGCATCGAACGGTCGCTGCAGATTTGTAGCGTTGCGCCGCCCTGTCGGGCTGCGGCGGTGAGGACCTGAGCATGGGTCGGGGCGAGGTGGGTGCGCGTCCCGAGCCGACGGTTCGTCGTTCGCATACCGATTTGCTCGAGCAGGGGGTCGACCCGGATGCCTGCGGGTCGTGGCGTGAGGCGCAACGAGGCGACGTGCGTCGGGTCGCGGGCATCTGGGAACAGCGTGATCTCAGCGGTTCGGCCGCGGGCGTGGGCGGTGATGGCAATGTTCTCGATCGCCGCTCCGACGGCGATACACGCCATCTGCTGAGCGAATCCATCATCTTTTACACCGGCTCGGGGAATGTCCTGATAAACGGCCAGGGTTTGGTCGCGGTAAGTGAAGCGCCATGGCTGGCGGTTGCCATCAGAGGGGGCGAGCACCGCCGCCTCCACGAGGGCACGAACGAGGGACGTGTCGCGATGGCCACTGCCTTGTGCATCGTCGGCTGGGATCTCGGGGGGATGGACGTCGCTGAGCATTGCCGTGACGTCCACGAAAATACGGCCCGAATCGAGGGGGAGACCGAGGCCAAAGCGGCGGACGGCGGCGGTCGTCGTGGCACCGCCGAGAGTGACATCGGAGCCGAGCTGCGACAGGCCGCGCAGGGTACGCCCGAGCTCTAGCAGGGATGCCGCGATCCTGGGCGACATGGTCGTCGCACCGACGATGCGTAGGATAATGCCCAGGCGCGCCTGGGGTGGCATATGTAGGACCTCTTCGGCGGTCAAATCGCCGAGCAGGCCGTGGAGGATGGGGCGATGGGGCTCGGTGTCGAAGCGTTCGATGTCTAACATCCCGCGGTCGCTCGTCTCCATGATCACGGCGATCCTTCGGGCGCGGGCTTCTTCACGAAGCTTGAGCTTGATGTACATGCTGTCGCATTCATCAAGCACCAAGTCGGCGCCGTCGAGGAATTCACCGATGTTGTCAGCCGTGACGCCGTCCGTGAACAAAATCAGGTTCGCGTAGGGATTTTGCTCGAAGATCTGACGGGCCGCGATGACCGCCTTGTTGACGCCGATGTCGTGCACTGCGCAGCGGATCCGGTTCATATTGGAGAGGTCGAGGGCGTCGAAGTCCGCCAGGCGCAACTCACCGAACACCCCCTCGAGAGCGAGCGTATTGGCGATGGCGTTGCCGACACTGAGCCCCGCCAGGGCGATCTTCAACTTACCGAGTCTGGCCTGCTCGGCGCGGGTTATCTTGTTACGATTCCGGTCAGATCGGACCTCGGCGAACTCGGCGGGCGGCAGGAGATGCACCAAGCGACGCGACCACGGATAAAACACCCAGCGCCCGTAGTCCTCCGCAGACCCCTTGCAGTGCGCCGCGATCCGGTCGCTCATTTCGGCGTCGGTAAAGTTGCTCGCCGGATTACGTGTACGAATCAGGTCGGCGACCTGCGCCTCGATCGTGTCGTGCACGTGCACGACGATCCCCTCGACCCTCAGCTCGTCCAGCGTGGCGGCGTGGCTGCCATCTGAGCGGTTCAAACAGAGGGGGAACCATGCTTCGCTGTCGACGTGCGCCAGGAGGTCGCGCCACGGCGGCAGTTGGGTCGGGATACTTCTTCCCTTCATCGTTCGTCTCCCGGGTCAGGCGCCGCGCGGCTCACGCAGTGAGGCTGGGTCAAGCCACAGGAGCATGGCCAATCCTATCTCACGCCGTCCTCGATCCGGCAAGCCCGGCGCGACGACGTGAGCGGGTCCTGTCGCCCGCACGCGATTACCTCTGCACGGCGATGTTTTGCGGGATAAAGCCCATGGCGCGCTCGGCGAGGGCGGCGATCGTCAGCGAGGGGTTGACCCCGGGGTTGGCCGATACGGCCGAACCGTCGATGACGTAGAGGCCCTCGTGACCGAAGACGCGGTGCTGGTGGTCGATGACCCCGGTCTCCGGCGAGTCGCCCATGCAGCAGCCGCCGAGGATGTGCGCGGTGGTCGGGATGTTGAAGACGGTCTCCTGGACCATCGACATCGGCAGGCCGTCGATGTGGGCGGCGACCTTTTCGGCGATCTCGGTGGCCTCGGGGATCGTCGCGCTCGGCGCCTTGCCGGTGCTGACGGTGGTGCCCAGGCTGTTGCCGAGGCGGCCGAGCTGGAACCGCAGGGTGCCCTCCGCGCTGCGCATGTACAGCAAGATGATGCTGTACTTCGACATGTCCGGGACGGTCAGCGCGCGGGCCAGGCGGATCGGGTGGCGGACGATCGAGCCGATCATCCGCGCGACGCGCACGACGCTGCGCTCGCCGGTGACGTGCGGGGCCATCATCGTGCGAAAGAAGTTCGAGCCGGCCGGGTAGCGCACGGGCTCGACGTGGGAGTGCTCGTCGGTCTGGATAATCGAGCCGATCGCGACGCCGCGGGAGAGGTCATGGTCCCGCTTTTGCCCGATCACGCCGATCAGCGACTCGCTGTTGGTGCGCACGGCCTCGCCGAGGCGCGCGGAGAGGTTGGGCAGGCCGTTCGGGTCGCGCTGCATCTTGAGCAGCAGCTCGACCGAGCCGAGCACACCGCCGGCGAACACGACGTTGCGCGCGGTGAACACCTGCCGCTTGCGGAACAGCAGCGAAGCGCCGGTGCTCGCCTCGACGCGGTAACCGCCGCCTTCGAGCGCGCGCACGGCGGTGACCTCGGTGTCGGGCAACAGCTGCATGCCGCGCTTGCGGGCGAAGTACAAATAGTTCTTGTCGAGGGTGTTCTTGGCGCCGAAGCGGCAGCCGAGCATGCAGCCGCCACAATAATTACAGCCGGTGCGCTCGGGGCCGGAGCCGCCGAAGTACGGGTCCGGGACGGTCTGGTCGGCCTCACCGAAGTAGACGGCGACGTGGGTCTTCTCGAACGGCTTGCCCATCTCGTCGGCGACCGACTTCATGATGCGGTCGACCGGGGTGAAGCTGGGGTTGGGCACGGCGCCGAGGGTCCGCAGCACGGTCCTGTAGTGCGGGGCGAGCTCATTCTCCCAGTCGGCGAGGTGGGCCCAGCCGGGAGATTGAAAGAAGGCGCGCTTGGGGACAGGGAGGGTGTTGGCGTAGACCAGCGAGCCACCACCGACGCCGACGCCGGACAGCACCGTGACGTGGCGAAAAAACGTCATCTTGAACAGGCCGCGCCAGCCGAGGTTGGGCATCCACAGCCAGCGCTTGAGGTTCCAGTTGGACTTCGGGAAGTCCTTGGGGCCGAGCTCCCGGCCCTTCTCGAGCATGAGGACGCGGTAGCCCTTTTCGGTGAGGCGCAGCCCGGAGACACTGCCGCCGAAGCCGGAGCCCACGACGATGTAGTCGTAGTCGTAGTCGGTCACCATACGGTCATTTTACCACATGCGTCCTCGACGGCGCCCGGGTTCGCGGCCACGATGGGTGCCGATGCAACACCTGACCGACTCCCAGCGAGACACCTTGCGCCGCGCCCTCGAGGACGAGCGTGACGCCCTGATGCGGCTACGCCAGCAAGAGGCGACCGACGCGGTGGCCGCCGCCGAGCTGGTGCCCGATGTCGGTGACCGCCAGGATGCGGCGGCGACGGAGGCGGCGAAGTTGACCCACTGGACCCTCGCGGACCACGAGCGGGCCCGCCTGGAGGAGATCGAGGCGGCGCTGCGGCGCATGGCGGACGGGACGTACGGCGTCTGCGAGCACACCGATGAGCCGATCCCATTCGCGCGCCTGGAGATCGAGCCGACCGCGCGAGCGACCGTCGAGGCGCAGGAGGAGCACGAGCGCGAGCGGACGAAGGAGGACTCCGACGCGGTCGAGCGGCGTCGGGCCTACTGAGGTCCGCGGCGGTGGCCGTCTCAGTGCGTGGTGAGTGGCGTGGTGAGCGGCGTGGTGAGCGGCGTGGTGAGCGGCGTGGTGAGCGGCGTGGTGAGCGGCGCGTCGAGCGGCGTGTCGAGCGGCGTGTCGAGCGGCGTGGTGAGCGGCGTGGTGAGCGGCGTGGTGAGCGGCGCGTCGAGCGAGCCGTGCGGCTGGTCGACGAAGCGTTCGCGGATCTGGAGGACCTCGGGGAGCGCCTCGAAGAACACGTCGATCAGCGTCGGGTCGAAGTGCGTGCCGCGGCTGGTCTGCATCAGCTGGAGGGCGTCTTCCAGGCTCCACGCCGGCTTGTAGGGCCGCGCGCTGGTCAGCGCGTCGAACACGTCGGCGATCGCGGCGATGCGCCCGTACAGCGGGATCTCCTCGCCCTTGAGGCCGCGCGGGTAGCCGTTGCCGTCCCACTTCTCGTGGTGGGTATAGGCGATCGTCGCGGCCATCTTGAGCGGCGTGGCCTCCGAGCCGACGAGGATGCGATAGCCGATCTCCGCGTGGCCCTTCATCACCATGAACTCGTCGGGGGTCAAGCGACCGGGCTTGAGTAAGATGCGGTCGGGGATCCCGAGCTTGCCGACGTCGTGCATCGGGCTGGCGATCCTCAGCAATTCGCAGGTGGCCTCGTCGAGGCCGATCCGGCGGGCGATCACATGGCAATAACGGCTCATGCGCTGCAGGTGCTGGCCGGTCTCGTCGTCACGGAACTCGGCCGCGCGTGACAGGCGATAGATCGTCTCCTCCTGGGAGGCGCGCAGGTCGACCTGGATCTGCGTCAATCGCAAGATGGCGTCGTTGAGCGCCGCGGTCCGCTCATGCACCGCGGCCTCGAGCTGCTCCTTTTGCTGCTCGAGGTTGTCGTAGTAGCGCTTGACCCGCACGGTGTTGCGGATGCGGGCCATCAGCTCGACCTCGTCGAAGGGCTTGCTCAGGAAGTCGTCGGCGCCGGCCTCCATGCCCTTGCGTCGCAGCTCGCGGTCGTTGACCGCGGTGATGAACACGACCGGCGTGTGCAAGCATCGGGGGTTGGCACGGATCTGGCGACAGACCTCGAGGCCGCTCATCCCCGGCATACGCATGTCGAGCAGCACCGTGTCGGCGCCCCCGTGCGCCAGCTCCGAGAGCGCCTGCTCGCCGCTGCTGGCGAGCGCCACGTCGTAGCCCTCCATCTTGAGCAGCTTCTCCAGCAAGCGGCGCATCATGGCCTCGTCATCGACGACGAGGATGCGGCCGGTCTCTACATGCGACGTGATCTCCATGGAATTGAGGCCACGTTACCGCGATCGCCGACGGGGTACGCGGCGTATTGACAGCAGATTTGGCGAGGGCTGTCCGCCGGACATCGTCCGCGCGCGCGGCGCGGGCAGGCGCGTATCTGCACGACGGTGCGACGCTGCTACGATGCCCGCGATGCGCCTGCCTGCCCTCGCCCTCCTCATCTCGCTGCCGCTGGTGTCGTGTGACGGTCGATCGTCCGTACCAGTGCCGGGGCTCGCGCCGGCAGCCCACGCGCCCGCGTCCGCGCCTGTCGCTGCTCCCGATGCGAGCGTCGCCTCGACAACGCGCGCGGCGAGTCATTTGCCTGCGCCCGCCCGCCTCGTGGCGATCGGCGACGTCCACGGCGATTACGCGGCGACGGTCGCGGCGCTGCGCCTGGCCGGCGCGATCGACGAGCTGGAGCGCTGGAGCGGCGGGTCGCTGGTGGTCGTGCAGACCGGCGATCAGCTCGATCGCGGCGACGGCGAGCGAAAGATCCTCGACCTGCTCGAGCGACTGCAAGGCGAGGCCCGCACCGCCGGCGGCGCGCTGCACGTCCTCAACGGCAATCACGAGCTGATGAACGCGGCCGGCGACGTGCGCTACGTGACCGCGGGCGGCTTCGTCGACTTCGCCGAGGTGCCCGGCGTCGATACCAACGACCCGCGGGCCGCGGGGGCGCTGCCGGCGATGCGCGGGCGCCTGCTCGCGTTCGCGCCGGGCGGACCCTATGCGCGCAAGCTGGCCACACGTCCGATCATTTTGGTGATCGGCGACACGGTCTTCGCCCACGGCGGCGTGCTCCCCGAACATGTCAGCCGGGGCATCGACGCGATCAACGCCGAGACACAGAGCTGGCTCCGCGGCGAGGGGGAGATCTCTCCTGACATCCTGCAGGGCGACGAGAGCCCGCTGTGGACCCGCCGCTTCTGTCAGAGCCCCGGACCCCGCGACTGCGTGGTCGCCAGCGAGACGCTGACGAAGCTCGGCGTCAAGCGCATGGTCGTCGGCCACACCGTCCATAAAGACGGCATCGTCAACAACTGCGACGGCAAGGTGTGGTGCATCGACGTCGGCATGGCCGCGTACTACGGCGGCCACACCGAAGTACTCGAGATCGCCGGCGACCAGGTCAAGCCGCTGCGCGCCCAGTGAGCACTACGAGGACAACACGGGCAGGCGCCGCGGACCCGATGATGAGGATGAAACCGGTGCCTCGCTCGCGAGGCGGGCGTGCAGGCGGGTGTCGAGCAGGTGGGTCGGGCAGACGTTCTTGAGGGCGCCGAGCATCACGGCGCGCAGGCTCGGCGAGTCCTGCTCCATCTGCGTCAGCAGCCGCGCCATCGCGTCGCGGCGCAGGCCGTCCTGCGAGCCGCAGAGGTTGCACGGCAAGATCGGGTAACCGACGATGCGCGCGTGCTCGGCGATGTCGGCCTCGGCACACTCGATCAATGGACGGATGACCTGGAAGCGGCCATCGTCGGTGGTGTAACCGGCCGGCATCGCCTGCAGCTTGCCTCCGTAGAAGAGATTTAATAGAAAGGTCTCGAGGGTGTCGTCGCGGTGGTGACCGAGAGCGATCTTGTTGCAGCCGAGCTGCTCGGCCGCGGTGTACAAGATCCCCCGGCGCAGGCGCGAGCACACGGCGCAGTAGGTGCCGCCCGGCGGGGTGTGATCGAGGACGACCGAGTAGGTGTCCTCGCGCAGGATCTTGTACGGAGCGCCGAAGTCCTCGAGCCACTGCGCCAGCGGGCGGCCGTCGTAGCCGGGCTGGGCCTGGTCGAGGTGCACGGCGGTGATGTCGAATTTGAAGGGCGCGCGGGCGCGGGCGTGCCAGAGCAGGTCGAGCAGCGTGTAGCTGTCCTTGCCACCCGAAACGGCGACGAGCACGTGGTCGCCCCCGGCCAGCAAGTTGAAGCCGGAGAGCGTGCGCGTCATCGTCTTCGAGAGGGCGCGACGCAGCGCCCCGGGGTCACGTGTACTTTCGGACATGTCGGATCAGGCGATCACGGTGACCGTGACGCGGCGGCGGTGGGCGGCGTGGCGGTGCTCCCAAAGATAGATGCCCTGCCAGGTGCCGAGGTCGCAGCGGCCGTCGCGTACGGGCACGCCGAGGCTGGTCTGGGTCAGCACGGTGCGCACGTGCGCGGGCATGTCGTCGGGGCCCTCGTCATCGTGTTTGAAGAGGGGGTCGCCGTCCGGCACGAGGCGAACGAGGAAGCGCTCGAGGTCGCGGTGGACCTCCGGGTCGGCGTTCTCGGTGATCAGCAGCGAGGCGCTGGTGTGGTGGATGAACAGGTGGCAAAGCCCCGTCATCGCGCCGCTGCGCGCGACGACCGCCTGGACCTGCGCCGTGATGTCGAGGATGCCGCGGCCGCGGGTGGCGACCTCGATCTGCTCCGCGGTCATCGCTGGTGCTTGGCCTTCCACTCGCTGTACGGCATGCCGTACACGCGCTCGCGGGCCTGATCGGTGGTCAGCTCGGTGCCCTGCGCCGTCGCGGCCTCCTGATACCAGCGCGATAGACAATTGCGACAAAAGCCCGCCAGGTTCATCAGGTCGAGGTTTTGCACGTCCTTGCGCGCCTGCAGGTGCGCGGTCAGGCTGCGAAAGGCGGCGGCCTCGAGCTCGAGGGTCTGCTGCGGCGTGACGGTCGCGGGGATGTTGTCCTGGTTGTCCTGGTTCATCGTCTTTGTCCCTTTTTTTTAAAAAAAGATGCCGTTGATCAGGGTCAGGGGTTCGCGGGTCAGGGTGCGCCAGGTGAAGTCGAGCAGTACGCGATCGAAGTTGCCGCGCGGGTACGCGGCGAACACGGCCCCGATCTCGGCGGGGTCGAGGCCGAAGCGGAGGTACCCTCGACCGTGCTCGATCTGGACGGCCCGGCGAAACGCATCCGCCTGCGGGCTCAGGTTCGGCACCGACATCAGGCGGTGGTTGTAGAGCATGCACTCGTCGAGGATGTGACCCGGCGTGCCCTTCAGGTCGTGCCCGGCGGTCTCGCGCTCGAACAGCGCCCGGCTGCGCGCGAGGTAGGTCGGGCCGGTGTCGTCGCGGCTGACGATGCCGAGGTCGTGACACATCGCCACCGTGTACGCGACCTCGCGGTTCATCTCCGCGGCGTCCCTGCGCATCAGCAGCTCGGTGAAGTGGAACAGGCGCCGACAGTGGTTGCGAAAGCCGATGCCGTCGTAGGGGCTGACGCGCTCGAAGACCTCGTCGGCGTGACGCGCGAGCGGGCCGTCCGGGAGCTGGATGCCGGCGGTGTCGGTGAATCCGTGCGATCCGTGCGAACCGTGCGATCCGTGCGAACCGTGCGAACCGTGAGAACCGTGAGAACCGTTCATGGCGTGCAGCGCGGGAGCTTCGGGGGCCGTGAACGTGTCGGGCATGTACAATGGTTCTACCGCATGTGCGACGCGGCGACGAAATCGCGGGCCAGTGAGCTGGGACCCGGCAGGGGTTTGCGCACCCGGCCGCTGCGAGCGCCACCCGGGGCTTCTGGAGGACATTTGTCAGAGGGCGGACAGCGGACGGACGCCGATGTCGTCGAGGAGGAACTCGACGACGGCTCTTTGCATCTCGATGCGCCGGGCCGCTTCAAAACCCATCCAGGTCTCGACGCAGAGGCCGACGCAGCCGGTGGCGGCGACGATGACCTCGGTCGAGGAGGTGGCCACGGGGTAGAATTGCGGGTCCCAGCGCTCGTTGGGTCCGGTGAAGCGCGCATTGAGGCGCGCGAGCACGCGAGGGACGATCTCCGGGACGGGGTCGACGCCGTACACGAGGGTCTGGCCGAACGAGGGCGTGACGGCGGGGTCGTAGCGCTTGTGACTCTCGTGCAGCGTGGCCATCAGGGCGGGGCGCTCGCCGAGCACGAGGTCCATGAAGCGGCGCGCGAGGCGACGCTCACGCTCGGGGGCGTCGGCGTCGCCGGGGAAGCAGCGGTTGAGGTCGAGGCCGCCGGGGGCCGCCCGCTGGCGTGCGCGGTAGGCGGGAGGGTTCATCACCGGGATGACGATCAGGCGGCCACGCGTCGGCCGGATGTTCTCCTCGAGCAGCTCTTGTAAGGCGTGCACGCCGGCGACCTCGTCGCCGTGGATGCCGGCCTGGATCAGCGCGGTGGGGCCGGGCTCGGGCGCGTCGAACACGTGGATCGGGAGGGTCGGCGTGAGGTGATGGATCCCCGGGCTCAGGCGCGTCACGCCGCGCAGCTTGGCCCAGACGCGCGGGCCCTGGCAAGGCCACTCGCAGGCGATGACTCGACGCCGCTCACTCGACGCCGAGAGTCCGGCAGGTCGGCGAGTTCGGGACCCTGGTGTGCTCGGGCATGGTGCCGAGGATGCGGTCGCCGAAGTGGTTGGTCACGCCCTGCCAGTAGTGTTCATTTTTAAAATGGTGGAGCCGGTGGAGGCGCCACAGGTTGCGGTAGATGCGGGTCCGCGGGCGATAGGCGGTGTGCGTGAGGTAGTGGATCCACTCGTAGACGAAGGCCATCAGGACGCTGTCGAGCAGGGCCGTGGCGGCGAGCTCGGTGGTCGGCATCACGAGGTACCAGCCGACAGCCAGCAGCACGAGGCCGAGGAAGCCGGCGCGACGCGGGATGAACACATCCTCCAGGTGCCAGGGGTCGCGGTGATGGGCGCGATGGAACTGGGCGACCTGGAGGTCGAGGACGCGTCCGGCGAAGCGCCTCGGCTTGTAATGCAGGATGTAGACGTGGATCAGCCACTCGGCGAAAGGCTGGAGCGCGAGGATCAGCGGGAGCACGGCGAGGTCCCACACGCTGAAGTTACCGAGCCACAGGCGCACGCCGACCAGCGCGGTCAGGGCGACGACGAAGCTCCATGGGCTCGGGAACTTGAAGAACACACGCAGCGCGGTCCAGAGGGACGGACCGGGGCCGAGCTCGGCGCTGGACTTGTGGTCATGTGGGGTCGGCATGGGCTTCTCCTTCGGGGCTCTCCTCGATCGCGGCCAAAAGTTGGAAGACTGCGCTGGAGCCGAGCTCCATCAGGGCGCGGGCGACGGTCGCGGCGGACAGGTCGTCCTCGCGCTGGACCGCCTCGGCGATCGCACGATAGGCGGCGAGGTCACGCAGCTCGGCGCCGAGGACCTCGACCAGCAGCTCGCGCAGGCGCTCGTAGGTCTCGCGCAGGGAGTTGAAGACGAGCTGATAGGCGATGTTGTCGCTGCACTCGACGAGCACGTCCCAGAACTGGAGCGCGAGAGACTGTAGAGCGGGCAGGTCGTCCGGGCGAGTCGACATCGCGGCGACCAGCTCGAGCAGTTGATGGACCTGCTTGGGGCGGCGGCGGCGGGCGGCGAGGCGGGCGATGTCGGGGGCCATCGCGGCGCGCATCTCCATGGCGCTTCGGGCGACTTTCAGGTCGATCGTGCCGTCGCTGTGGAACAGCAGGCGGGTCAGGAGATCGAGGTTGCCGCTCTGCTTGTAGTCGAGGACCCGCGCGGCGCCCCCGTGCTGGATCGTGATCAGGCCGGCCTGCGAGAGCCGCTTGAGGGCCTCGCGTACGGCGCCGCGGTTGACCCGCAGCATGTCGCACAGGCTGCGCTCCGACGGCAGCGGCGCCCCGGGCTCCATCCGGCCGTGAACGATCTCGCTCGAGAGCTGCTCGAACACGGCATCGGACAGGGACTGGCGGGCGACGGGCTTGAGCTGCATGGCGACCTTTCGAGCGTGACATCAAGTGAGCAGGTGGTCAAATGGTATGACCAGTTGCTCGCTCGTGCGCGGACGCATCGGGGGTCTGTGCCCCCGTTTGGTCATCCTCTATGGAGCGTGGCTCACGCCTCGATGATCTGCCAGCGGCCTTCGAGGAGGCGCTCGTGGGGCAGGTAGGTGGCCTTGTAGGCCATCGAGGGGCACTCGCCGATGTACAGGCCGAGATAGAGGTAGCGCAGGCCCCAGGTCCGGCACAGCTCGAGCTGTTTGAGGATGGAGAAGACGCCGGGGGACAGGGGTTCGAAGACGGGGTCGAAGTAGAAGTAGACGGCGGAGAGGGCGTCGTCGGAGCGGTCGACGATGGCGACGCCGACGAGCTGGCCGTCGCTGCGGTAGCGGATCTCGAAGGAGTCGCAGCAGGTGTCGACCAGGAAGGCGCGGTAGCCCTGCTCGTCGATTTCCTGGCCGTCGGGGCTGAGGTCGCGGCCTTGCTTGTGGCGGTTGTAGAGGGCGACCTTCTCGGCGGTCAGCTCGGGGGGACCGACCGCGATGTCGAGGCGCTCGAGGCCGCGGCGGTAGATCCGGCGCTGGGTCTTGTTGGGGACGAACTGCGCGACGTCGATGCGGATCGGCTCGCAGGCGCGGCAGCTCGGGCAGGCGGTGCGGTAGAGGAGGACGCCCTGGCGGCGGTCACCCGTGCGCAGGCGCTGGCCGAATTCGGCGTGGCTGAGCATCCGGGTCGGGACCCGCAGGGGCATGCGCGCCTGGCGACCTTCGAGGTAGGGGCACGGCGTCGGGTCGTCGTAGACGAGCAGTTCGGGGGGCTCGGCCGGGAGCAGACGGGGACGCCAGCGCATGCCCTGCGAGTATAGGCCGCGATGCTAAAGTTGCTCGGTGCACGAGACGATCGCCGAGGGAGTGCGGCTTTTGGCGTTGCGTACGCCGACCCTTCCGCCGGCCACCGCGACCAACACCCTGGTGGTCGGGCATCGGCGGGTGGCGGTGATCGAGCCGGCGACGCCGCATGCGAGTGAGCAGGCGGCGTTGGCCGAGCTGCTGCATGGGCTGAAGGGGGCGGGTTCGGAGGTCGTTGCGATCTTGCTGACGCATCATCACGTCGACCACACCGGTCACGCGGAGGCGCTACGCGAGCGCACCGGCGCGCCGATCCACGCGCATCCGGCGACGGCGGCGAGGCTGGACTTCGCGGTCGATGTGATGATGGAGGACGGGGCGGAGCTCGAGCTCGGTGAGGGCTTCGCGTTGACGGCGATGCACACGCCCGGGCACGCGCCGGGGCACCTGGTGTTCTTCGAGCGGCGCAGCGGGCTGGCGTACGCGGGCGACATGGTGGCGGGCGTCGGCACGATCCTCATCGACCCCGAGGACGACGGCGACATGACGGAGTATCTGGCTTCGCTGGGGCGCATCGCGGCGGCCGGGCCGAAGGCGCTGGTGCCCGCGCACGGGCCGGTGCTGCACGACCCCCAGGCGACCCTCGCCCGCTACCGGGCGCACCGGCTCATGCGGGAGGACCGCATCCTGGCGGCGATCCACGCGACGCCGCGCGATCTCTCTTCGGTGCTCGCGGACGCCTACGCCGACACCCCGCCGGTGCTGTGGCCCCTGGCTGCTCGCTCGCTCGAGGCCCACCTGCGCAAGTTGGCCGCGGAGGGCCGGGTGCGGCGCAGCGGCGAAGATGTGGCCCGGACATGAGTTCCCGGACGGTCCGGGTGGGGTCGGAGCATCCCAGGCATGGGTCCTCGGCGCGCGGGCGCGAGCGCGCATCGCGGGGTCAACGACGATGTTCCTCGCGCAAAAAAGCCGTAAGATGGGAGCCCCGGTCCCTGGGACTGTCCATCAGCAACCTCAGCACCGCCACGGCAAGCGAGCCCGAGCCATGCCCAAGATCTTGATCGTCGAGGACAACGAACTTAGCCGCGACATGCTGTCCCGGCGGCTGCGTCGCAAGGGTTACGAAGTATTGGTGGCGACGGACGGTCAGGAGGGCATCGCCATGGCCCAGCGCGAGCTGCCCGACCTGGTGCTGATGGACCTGAGCCTGCCCGACCTCGATGGTTGGGAGGCGACGCGCCGGCTCAAGAAGGACGCGAAGACCCAGCACATCCCCGTGATCGCCCTGACGGCCCACGCGATGTCCGGTGACCGCGAGAAGGCGATCGACGCCGGCTGCGACGAGTACGACACCAAGCCGATCGACCTGCGACGGCTGCTGTCGAAGATGATCCGCTTCGTCGAGGACCCCGAGGCTGCGGGCACCGCCGGCGGCGAGAAGTCGCTGGCCTGAGGGTCGTCGCTCGCCGGTTCTCGCCGGTTCTCGCCGGTTCATAGTGGGCTCGAGTCGTGGTCGAGCCGCGTTTGCATGTTCTTGTCGTGCGTCGCACGATCGCGGGCTGCGTCCATGCGCCCTCATGCGATCGAAGAGCGCGTGGCCCGGTAGCCTGCGCGCAGGCGCGCAGGCGCGCAGGCGCGCAGGCGCTGCAAACGTGCGTAGAACTCCGTCCGCGGGGCACTGGCGTGCGCCGTGTGATTGACACCCACGCGGCGCCGCTGTAACGCTCAATGCTGGCGCGGATTCTTCGCGCCGTGCGCATGGGAGCGTAGCGATCTCGGACTCATCGACCCACGGCAACGACGCCGTTCCTGCGTGGAACGAGCCGTCCGCAGAGGCCATCCGCAAGTCGGTTCAGATGATCGCGGCCATTCGCGCACAGCTCGAGCTGCGCCTCGGCTATGTGCCGGCGTTGTTCGACCCGGCTTTCATCAGCGTCGAGCTGCTCGAGTCGTTGTGGCAACAGACCCGGGCCGCCTACCTCGACAGCCCCCTGCCCGCCCGCTTCAAGGAGTCGCTGCTGCTGGCCGTGATGCGCCGCTGTCCCACGCCCTACGGCCTGGTCGGCCACGCCGCGGCGCTCACCCGACAGGGCGTCCTGGCGGCCGAGGTCCTGGCGCTGCTCGACGGCTCCAGCAACACGCCCGCGGAGGCGAAGCGCCACCTCGATGTTCTGTGCGCGTGCACCGGGTCGTGGAAGCAGTGGCCGGTGATGCCGGAGCTGGCGGACGCGGTGCTCGCGTGCTCGGTGGCCTACGCGCTCGAGCCGAGCGGCAACGTCGGCGTGCAGATCGAGCTGCGCCGGCTGTTGCCGACCGAGCTGTACACCCGCTGGGTGGCGCTGATGAGCTATCTGTGGACGCGCTGGCAGTGGTGCGCGGCGTTCCCGGAGCTGGCGCTACGCACCGAGTCGGCGCTGTCCGAAGCGCGCGCGCGGTTGTTGTTGGAGGAGCCGGGTCTGGCGGCGCACCTGAGCGCGGCGGACACGATGGAGCTGGGCGCGGGTCGCCGGTCGCTGCCGACGCCGGATGCCCTGAGCCAGATCATCGACGCGGTGCCGACGGGCATCTTGCAATTGTCGATCGACGGCGCGGTGGTGATGACCAACGCGCCGGCGCAGCGGATGTTCGGGCTGACAGCCGACGAGTTCTCGAAGCTGACGGTCAGCGACCTCGAGCAGGTGGCGGTGCAGGAGGACGGCAAGCCGTGCACGCCCGATGCGTACCCGATGACGCGCTGCCTGCGGACGCTGACGCCGCAGCAGCCGACGACGCTGGGGGTGCGGCACAGGGATGGCGAGCTGTTCTGGGCGACGTTCACGGCGCTGCCGCTGATGGACCCGGGTGCGCAGGAGACCACGGGCGTGATGGTGACGATCGTCGATGTCAGCGAGCGCAAGCGGACCGAGCGGGCGCTCCGCGACAGCGAGGACAAGTACCGCGTGCTGGTCGAGGCGAGCGACGCGTACGTGCTGTGTCTCGACCGCGAGGGCCGGGTGACCTGCGCGAACGAGCAGGCGTCGCAGGTGCTGCGCATCCCGCTGGCGGAGCTGATCGGCAAGACGATGCACGACATCATCGCCCCCGAGGAGCTGGCCGACGCGCACCATGCTCGCTACATCCAAGTGATGGAGACCGGGCACAACCTCGACGTCGAGGATATGATCGAGGCGGAGGGCAAGACGCTGTGGTTCGCGTCGACGGTCGTGCCGCTGCGCGACCACACCGGCGAGATCGCCGGCGTGCAGGTGATCGCCCGCGACGTCACGAGCAAGCGTCGCGCCGAGATCGCGCTGCGGGACCGCGAGGAGCGCTCGCGCCACGAGGCGCTGCACGACCCGCTGACCCGCCTCCCGAACCGCCTGCTGTTCATGGACCGGCTCGAGATGGAGGTGATCCACACCCGGCAAGCCGCCACGGAGTCACGCTTCGCGGTGCTGTGCCTGGACCTCGACCGCTTCAAAAATATCAACGACAGCCTGGGGCACTCGGCGGGCGACCGCCTGCTGATCGAGTTCTCGAGCCGGCTGCACGAGTGCATCGGCCCCGAGGACACGCTGGCGCGCCTGGGCGGCGACGAGTTTGCGATCTTGCTGCGCAGCATCCACGACGCGAGCGACGCGATCCGCGTCGCGGACCGGGTGCTGAGCCTGCTCAAGCAGCCCTTTACCCTTCGGGGCCATGACGTGTACGTGCCGACCAGCGTCGGCATCGCGCTGAGCGCCGCGAGCTACGAGCGCCCGGAGGACGTGCTGCGCGACGCGGACACGGCGATGTACCGCGCGAAGCAGCGCG
>JAYUXQ010000540.1:0-1716 GCA_043752905.1 Nannocystis sp.
AAAACTTCGCATGGCGAGGCCAGATGCTAACGCAGGCGCTGGCGGTGGTCACGCGCGCGCGACCGCTCAGCGCTCGCGCGCCGGGTCCTCGTCCGCTGCTGGCACCGGCGGCTCCATGGCGACCCCGAGCGCACCGGCCTTGCGGGCCTCCGCGCGCCGCTTCGCCGCGTACAGCCGCTCGCCTCGCGGGCTGCGCTCGCCGACCGCGAGCGCCTGTCCCTCGGGACCTGTCCCCGGGGACCTGTCCGAAAAGTCAGCCCGCCACTGCGCCAGCGACACGCGGCCAAAGCTCGGGTCGCGCGGGTCCTCGAGGATCGCGCGCACGACCGGCTCGGGGTCGACGAACTGCGGCGCCAGCTCGGCCGGGTCATAGCCGTCGCCACGGTCGAACAGCCCGCCGCAGATCGGTCGCAGCCGGCACTGCGCGCAGCCGGGCGCGTAGCGGTGCTCCCAGGCGGTTTGCCGCACCGTCTGCTTGTCGTCGAGGAAGTGCACGATGCGCTCCTCCCCCTTCACAATTTTTCGCGTCTCCGTGCTCGCCCACGCGAACTCGCCCATGTAACACAGCGGCACCTTCTCGACCCGAAAGCTGCGGCCGCTCGCGTGCAGCAGCCGCATCGCCCGCAGCAGCGAGGCCTCGAAGTCGGCGAGGCGCGGCGTGAACTGCTGCTGGTTGACCTCGGCGCGGCCCATCGACGGGTCGAGGTTGTTCCACACGAAGTGCCGCACCTGCGGGTGCTTCGCCATGAAATAGCGAATGTTGTGGTCGAGGTGGTCCGCGTTGAGCCGGTTGATCACGCAGTTGACGTTGACCTCCACGCCGAAGCGGTGGGCGTTGTCGATCGCCGCGAACGCCCGCTCCAGCGTGTCCTCGCTGCCACGCAGGCGCGCCTCCACCTCGGGCCGCACCGAGTACACCGACACGTGCACGAGCTTTAGCCCCGCCTGCGCCAGCGCCCGCGCGAACTCCGGATCACCGAGCCGCGAGCCATTCGTGATCATGCGGACATGCAGCCCCTGCGCCGCCGCATAGCCGGCGATCGCCGGCAGCTCCGGGTGCAGCGTCGGCTCGCCTCCCGTCAGGATCACCCCGTAGTAGCCGCGGCGCACGAAGTCGTCGACCAGCACGCGCATCGACTCGAACGTGTGCGTGTACGGCGTCGTCGGGTTCGAGCAGAACCCGCAGAAGTGGTTGCAGTGCCGCACCACCTGGATATAGCCAAGGTTGGCCATCAGCCGTTCGGGCCCCAGCGTAGCCCACCACGGGCCTTGCGTACGCTCGCCCACCACGGTGTACCTCCGGGGCCGCGTGTGGCCGTACAGCACGCGGCCCCGCCGCACACTTTGCTCGGCGGACGGTGACTGCGCACCCTCAAGGATCCAGCACCCCACGGTGTGACCCACACGCAACCCCACTGGCTCCGAGGTAACGACAGCTCCCACATACGGGAAACCCGGCATCGCCTGTGCTACTTGGATCGTCGAGACCCCTCGGAAAGCGAGTCCAACCCGTATGCGTGCCGCCATAACCCCGTTTCTCTCGATCCTGACTGTCCTCCCGCTCCTGGGCTGCGACCCGATGGTCGACGTGGAGCAGCACGTCACCGCGCGCGACGGCACCTGTGGTGAGGCCATCGTGCCGCTCGTCATCGAGCGCAACGGCAGGGTCGGCGAGGTCAGGGCCTGGCGCGCGGGCGACCACGTCTGCGTCCAGCT
>JAYUXQ010000541.1:0-1715 GCA_043752905.1 Nannocystis sp.
TCGCCGCCGGTGGTGACGCGGATCGGCTCGGGGTCGCGGCCCTCGTGCGGGTCGTTGACGGCGCGGCTCTTGCCGAGCTTGGCGCCCTCGATGCAGGCATCCGCCATACGCGAGCAGAACAGCTTGATCGCACGGATCGCGTCGTCGTTGCCCGGGATGACATACTGGATCAGGCGCGGGTCGGCGTTGGTGTCGGCGACGGCCACGACCGGGACGCCGAGGCGGTTGGCCTCGACCACGGCGATGTGCTCCTTCACCGGGTCGATGACGAACACGGCGCCGGGCAGCTTGGGCATGTCCTTGATGCCGCCGAGGTTGCGCTCGAGCTTGCCGCGCTTGCGCTCGAGCATCAGCGCCTCCTTCTTCGTGATCTGGTCGTAGGTGCCGTCCTGGCTCATGCGCTCGATGCCACGCAGCTTGTCGACCGACTGACGGACCGTGGTCCAGTTGGTCAAGGTGCCACCCAGCCAGCGGCTGACGACGTAGTACTGGCCGGCGCGCGTCGCCTCGACCGCCATCACGTCGGAGGCCTGCTTCTTGGTGCCGACGAACAGCACCGGCTTGCCCTCGGCCGCGCACTGGCGAATGAACGCGTAGGCGCGACGGAACAGACCGGCGGTCTGCTGGAGGTCGATGATGTGGATGCCGTTGCGCGCGCCGTAGATGTACGGCTTCATGCGCGGGTTCCAGCGCTCGGTGCGGTGACCGAAGTGGACGCCGGCCTCGAGCAGCTGGCGGACGGTGATGACGCGTTGACCGTCGCTCATCTCGAGCGCGATGTGCAGCTCGGGGGAGGACAGCTCTGTCTGAGTTTGCATGGACATGGACTGCGGACCTTTCGGCGTTGTTGCCTCTGTCCCCTTCGCCGGATCTCGAAACACCGCGGGGGCCTTCTTGCTTCAAGAAAGCACCGCGAGGTGACGCCACGAGACCCTCCGGGGACATGTGGATTGAAACTGTGGGCGGGCCGTGTAACACGCCCGAAGGTGCGCGGGCAAGGCGGCAGCGACGGGTCGCGTGTGGCCGGGGTACAATGGCGGGCCGGGCGGATCGCTGGCCGCGGGCCCCGGTGTGAGCCTCCTCGCTGGGGTGAACCCGGCGGGGCCGCGGCGGGGTCGAAGCCTGCGAAGCCCGTGCGCATCCTCGCACCTGGGTGCCGGGCCAGGGGCGTCGCCCACGGGCGCAGGCCGCTGCTATAAGCCGGGAGTCTTCATGCGCCGCAGCCTCGACACCGCCGTCCTGAGCGTCGGTCTGACCGCCACCCTGACCGCCCTGACCCTGATCGCCGGAGTGATCGGCGGGTGCTTCTTGCGGCCGGCGCCCTCGCCCGGCTTTCGCTTCGCGTGTACCGACATCGAGGACTGCCAGGCGCTGGATTGCAGCGGGGCGACTGTTTCGCGTGAGAAGGCCGCCACGATGATCGAGGGCTGCGACTCGCTCGAGGTCAAGGCCGACCCGACCCTCGGCCTCCAGGCCCGCCAGAGCTGCATGTCCGGGCTCTGCGAGTACCCCTGCGACATCTTCACCTACCGCCTCGACTGCCCGAGCAGCGAGGGCTTCCAGTTCTGCCTCAACGGCGCCTGCGCCAGCCTTTGCGGCACCGACGACTACACCAAGTACAAGTTCGACTCGAACGACGACTTCTGCGCCGACACCCAGACCTGCATCCCCTTCGACGCCGCCGGCCTCGACCCGGTCCTGCTCGGCACCTTCGG
>JAYUXQ010000542.1:0-1714 GCA_043752905.1 Nannocystis sp.
GAGCACCCCCACGCCGCAGTCACCCTCGACCGCCAGGCGCTCGAGTACGACGCCGCCGGCCAGCTCGCCGAGGTCTCGGGCGATGGCCCACTGTCCGCAGGCGCCTGGCACTTCGACCCACACGGCCGCGTGCAGTCGTTCACCGCGGCAGACGGCCGCCGCGTCGAGCACGTCCACAGCTACACCGGCGAGCGGGCGATCCGCCGCGAGAACGACGCCGCCGGCCAGCTCGCGCACGAGGTCCTCTACTTCACCCGCAACCTCGAGATCCGCGACGGCAAGCTCGTGCGCTGGGTGTATTTCGCGGGCGAGCGCATCGCCGAGAGCCCCGTCCCGCTCCCCGCGGGCGGCTACGCCGAGCTGCCCGCCGAGACGCTGACGGTCGCCCCGCCCCCCTTGAATCCGCGGCACCTGCTCGGCTTCCTGTTGCTCGCGTTCGTCGCCCTGGCCGTGCGGTTGCTTGCCATGCGGCCCCGCCGGCTCCTGGTCGCCGCCGCCGGGCTCGCGCTCGCCAGCTCCGCCGCCGCCCTGAGCTGCCACCACAACCCCGACCACGCGCTCACCCCCGACGAGCACACCCGCTTTCACGTCGCCGACCGCCTCGGCTCCGCGTCCCTCGTGCTCGATCACCGAGGCCGCGTGCTCACCCGCGACGCCGCCGACCCCTACGGCGCCTCGCGCCTCGCCTGGCGCGCCGACGAGGACACCACCGCGCCGACCTACCGCTTCACCGGCAAAGAAGACGACCCCCTGAGCGGCGCCATCGCCATCGGCGCCCGCCACTACCTGCCCGAGCTCGGCCGCTGGGCGAGCCCCGACCCGCACTTCCTGATCGAGAACCCGGACGCCGCCCTGGTCACGCCCGGCGAGGCCAACCCCTACAGCTACGTCGGTGGCAACCCCGTCACCTTCACCGACCCGACCGGCCGCAAGGGCCTGGCACACGGCAGCGAGAACCGCCCCGGCGTCCTCGACAACTTCCCGGACAGCCCGAATTCCGGCTTCGACAGCCGCATGGCGGCCGTCGCCGAGGACCGGGCCCTCGCCGAGTACCGCGGCGCCCAGCTCGCCAGCATGGCTCTAAGTGTCCTGGATGTCGCGCTGACCGGCCTCGACTGGGCACTCACCGCCTCCGATGTCGCCGACACGGCGAGCATGGCCGTGGGCCCGATCGGATGGAAGTTCAAGGCCGGCAAGGCCGTGGCCAAGAAAGGCGTCCGGGGGCTCGGAAAACTTGTCCGCAGCTACGCCGATGACGCCATCAAGCGGGTGCGCAGCGCTGGCGAGAAGGCCATGCAGTTCGCGCCTCAAACTGCTAAGCGAGAGCGTGCGGCCAAGTTGCGTACCAAATGGGAAAACCACCATGGTGCAGACTGGCCGCTCGACCCCAAGACCGGAAAGAAAATGGAAGTGTCGCACGAAATCCCCCTCGCTGACGGAGGCTCCAACGATGTAAGCAACATCAAGCCACGTCCGCATGACGAACACGTCCAGATGCACAAGGACCGTGGCGACTACAGCCGCTGGTCACAGCAGAAAGGCAAGAAGTGAAGAGCCCCGTTGATCTCACCGATCTTCGCCTGTGTTCTCTGTCGGGGACGCTCAGCGCCCTCGAGGAGGCGGCCGCCAACTTCATCCGCAGCTTCGCGTGGAGCGGCGAACTACTGGCCATGTACGATGGCTTCCAAGAACCACGCATCCTCGGCCTTTTTCT
>JAYUXQ010000543.1:0-1714 GCA_043752905.1 Nannocystis sp.
GTGCTGGCGAACATCCTTCGGAGGTTGCCGGGCTGAACACCGGACGCGCGCGCGAGGTGCGTGAGCGTCATGCCCCGCGCTGCCGCACGGGCCCGGATAGCCTCCAATAGCCCCGTCGTCGCCATTCTCCCAATCTACACCGGGGGTGCGCGCGAGGGGTGCGCGCGCGGCCTGGTGCTTCACAGCCATGATGCGTACCAGGCTCGCGGGCAGATCCGCGAGGAGCTGCGAGCTCATCCTCGTGAAGCGCCGACCACCCGATGAACCGACGGCGCATCATGATCATGAAGCGCGTGCGCTATCGGTCTGATACGTGGCTATGCTGTGCAGCCCGTGCGGCTTCGAGCTGATACGCGGACACCCTCGCGCTTCATGATGCGCTACGGTGGCATCATGGCAGAGTCCGAGATGGATCGACGCTACCGCTTCACGGTGCTCCGGCCAGTCGACGCGGCGACCGGGAAACCGACGATCGCACTCGAGCTGCCCGGTATCAGCAAGGAGCAACTCGCTCAGCTGCGCCATCTCCTCGCGCCCTATCTCGGAGCCGGCTTCGTGCTGGCCGTCGACGACGAGGTCGTGGCGCGCGGGCCTGAAGGACCCGCCCCAGCGCAGGTCTCCCTCGAGCAGGTGCAGCGCCTCACGGAGATGGCGATTCAGCAGCACGAGTACCTTGGCGCCGACCTTCGCCGGATGCGCGAGGAGTACGAGCAGGAATTCGCGCAAGAGCGAGTCATACTCCGAACGCTCCGGCAGCGCTGGCTCGAGCGCGTCTGCGACGATCAAGTACGCGGCGAGGATGCGGTACGGTTCTTCGTCGAGGCGGCTCGCTCGGCGGCCAAGAAGAGCGAGTCCCCGGCCACCGGCAATCCCTGAGCCGGTGCGGACGCACGCTCGCTCCGTCACGGCAGGCGCACCATCCACACGCCCGAGCGATCGCCGTCGACGACTGCGTAGCGGACGATATCGTCTCCCAGGTCCCAGCTGGACCAAACGGAAGTGTCGACGACTTGACGGTCGATCAACCGCTCCTCGCGCGTGTCGAAGTCTGCGAGGATGAAGTCGCCGAGGCCATCGTCGTCGACGTTGAGCGCGGAGAGCACTCGCCCCTTCGTCAGCCGGTGGTACGGGGTGACGCGATCGGCGAGGCGCCACGGCGGCGAGCCGTCGAAGGGCACGAACCACAGCGGACCCGGCGCCGAGTTGGGTGGCACCTCCAACAGCACGAGCCCGTCGGGCTCGCGCCCGACGATCGCGCCGTTGTCAAAAAATGGCGTGGCCGAGCCCGCTTCTCGCAGGTCGGCGAGGTAGATCGGTCCCCTCCACCACCGCTGCAATAACCAGCGGCCGTCGGCGAGTTGCTCGAGCGGGAACACATTGTCGTGAACGTCCAGGAAACTCAGCGTGGGGAGGAAATAGACCCGCAGTGGGCCGCGGCTCAGCATCAGCGGGACAAGGCCCAAGTCGACCCAGGCGAGCGACGAGTCGCTGGGGTCCAGCCAGGTCGTAGTAAGAGACACGTCGTCGCCGGTCTCCCGGTCGCGCAGGAGCACCAGGCCCTCGGGAAACTCCAGATCCTGGTCCGTCCTTTCGGCGCGTTGCCATAAAAGGTAGCGACCATCTTTCGAGACATCGAACTCACGCACCTCGGTCTGCTCCACTGTCGCGGCGCCGCTCGGCAGATCGATCCGCAAGAGCATGTCCTCGGTGGTGA
>JAYUXQ010000544.1:0-10945 GCA_043752905.1 Nannocystis sp.
GCCGGACGCACCGGCATCGCCATCTCGCTGATCAACCCCCGCGAGATCGGCAACTTCTATTATCTCAAGTTGCAGTACTCGAGCATCGTGTTCACCGAGCGGCATCTGCCGCCGGCCGCCGAGCTCGCCGCCGAGCGCACCGAGTTCAAGCTCGACGGCATCAGCAAGCGCTTCCCCGAGCTGGTGTCCCCCGAGTGGGTCCTGCTGGCCCGCAGCCTCATGGGCGACCCCCGCGGCGAGCGAGTCATCGCCCTCCTGCTCGAGCGCGCCATGCGGGCCGCCCCGCGCCCCGAGTCGATCCTCGACGCCCCCGAGCCCGGCGAGACCAGCGACGCCGCCGAGGTCCGACCGTCCGGCCCCGGCGAGACCATCGAGCGCGAGCAGCGAGACCTCCGCGAGGGCCGCGAGCGCAGCGAGCCCCGCGAGGGCGGCTTCAGTGGTGGCGGCTTTCGCGACCGCGGCCGTGGCGGCCCCCGCCGCGACGACCGCAGCGGCCCCGGCGACCGTCCGCGCTTCGGCGACCGCGACCGTCCGCGCCGCGACGAGCAGCCCGAGGGCGAGCGCAACTTCCGCAACCGGGGCGAGCATACTGATGTCCCTCGCGAGCGCCTCCCCGAGGAGGAGCGCGGCTTCCGTGCCGAGCGCGACCGTCCTCCGGGTCTCCCTGGCGTCGAGGACACCACTGGCGGCGTGCGCCCCGATGTCCCCCGCGAGCGCCCCCCCGAGGAGGAGCGCGGCTTCCGAGCCGAGCGTGACCGTCCGGTGATCGCCCGCGGCGATCGTCCTGAGCGTCCCGAGCGTCCCGATCTCGGGGCTCGTTCCGAGCGCCCTGATCGTGCTGAGCGTCCCGACCGTGGTGCCGACCGTGCTGAGCGTCCCAACCGTGGTGCCGACCGTGCTGCCGACCGTGGTGCCGATCGTCCCGATCGTGGTGCCGAGCGTGCTGATCATGCTGAGCGTGCTGATCATCCCGACCGTGCTGATCGTCGCGACCGTGGTGCCGAGCGTGCCGAGCGTGCCGAGCGTCCCGACCGCAGCGAGCGTGCCGAGCGTCCCGAGCGCAGCGAGGCCGCGCGCGAGCGCCCGGCCGACGAGGAGCGCGGCTTCCGGGCCGAGCGCGACCGTCCCCCCGGTCTGCCCCGCACGGACGATACCACCCGCGGCGACCGCCCCGATGTCCCCCGCGAGCGCCCGGCCGGCGACGAGCGTGGCGTCAGGGCCGAGCGCGACCGTCCCCGCGAGGGCGCCCCCGAGGGCCGCGAGGGTGGCCGCCGCGACCGCTTCCGTGACCGCGACGGACGCCGCAGCGACAACGACAACCGCGGCCCGCAGGGTCCACAACAGGGCCAGCAAAGCCAGCAAAGCCAGCAAAGCCAGCATGGTCCGCAGGCCCCGCAGGCCAGCAACGAGCCGCGCGGCGAGGGTCGCGGCGAGGGTCGCGGCGAACGCCGCCGCCGTCGTGATCGTGACAACAACCAGCTCCCATTGCAGGCAACCGGCGAGCCGAGGCCCGCCACCGCGTGGATCGATCCGCCGACGCCGGTGCTCGCCGAGACGGCCCCGGCCCCCGTGCTCGCCACCGTGGCCGCCCCCGACGCGCCCGCCGTCACCGGCCCGCTGCTGACGCCGCCGCCCGGCCGCATCCCGCTCGACCGCCGCGGTCGCCTCGGCGATCGCGGGGCCGGCGTGCTGCGCATCCCGATGGCTGCGGCCGACACGGTGACCGCCCCGGTCGCCGCGACCAGCCTGGTGACCGACGCCGCCGCCAACGGTCAACCTATCTCCGGGGACAGCTCCGCGGAGTCCGGCGAGTCCGGCGAGGGCCGCCGCAAGCGTCGCCGTCGCCGGCGTCGCGGCCGTCGCGGTGAGGGCGACGCCGAGACTGACATGGACGCGACCGGCACCGGCCCGACCGGCGACGACGACACAGACGACGAGCCCGAGCTCGCCAGTGCGACCACCTCGACCACCTCGACCGCATCGACCGCATCGACCGCATCCGCGTCCCCCTCGACAACCTCGAGCCCCACGCCCCCCGGGTCCGACGCTGGCGAGTCCGGCGAGTCCGGCGACGCCCGTCGCAAGCGTCGCCGTCGCCGCCGCGGCGGCCGTCCGCCCGAGGCCGCGCAGGGCAACGGCCAGGCCCAGGCTCCGCAAGCCCAGGCCCAACCGCAGCCCCCGCCGCAGCCCCGCGCGCCCGCTCCTGCGCCGCGGCCTGTCGGCACGCCGGTGGCCGTCCCGCGCCGCATGGCCCAGGACGAGATCATCATCGACATCGATGACAGCGAGATGGAGGTCGTGCAGAGCGAGTTCGGCGACCTCGACGACGAGTTCGACGAGTTCGCGCTGATGGACCGCCGTCAGGCCGTCATCGAGACGCTGCAAGAGGAGGTCGACGTCGACCTCGAGGACCTCACGCGCAGCGACGCCCGCCGGGCCGTGCCCGTCGAGGCCGACGGCGACGACGGCGACGACGACAACGACGACATCGACGACACCGACGACGAGCCCGAGGCCGCCATCTCGACCGCCGAGTCGAGCGACGGCACCGAGGCGACCGGCACCACCGCCGCCGTGACCGACGGCGAGACCGAGGACGAGCGCAAGCGCAAGCGCAAGCGTCGCCGCAAGAAGGCCGCCCCCCCCGTGCTGCCCGAGCTGACGGCCCCGCCGCACAAGGACTTCTGGGAGGTGTGGGCGACCAAATTCACCTACCAGGACTTCGAGGACGGCAAGTACACGCCCCCCAACGACGTCCCGGAGGTCGCCGACGAGCCGCCGGCACCTATCCCTGTGGACAGGCCCGCCGCGCGCCAGCACGGCCCGCGTTCGGCCCCGCCGCCCCGCGGTCCCCGTCCCGGCAGCACCCGCGAGCCACGCGGCGACTTCGGTCCGCCGGCCCGCACGACCCCGCCGCCGCGTCCAGTCATCTCCGCCGGAGCCGACCTCGACGACAGCGAGTTCCGCAAGGTGTGCCTCAACCTCGGTCGCTCGCACGGCCACAAGGCGGCGACGATCCGCACCCTGTTGCGCGACCACCTCGGCCTCGAAGGCCGGGCGATCCGCGACCTCACCGTGCGCGACGCGGACACCCTGTTCCGCGTCCACGGCGACGAGGTCTCGCGGCTGCAGGAGGCGCTCGCACAGGTCCGCGAGGGCAACACCCCGCTGACGATCGGGCCGGCCGGTGACGACCTCGCCGACGAGCTGCGCGCACCGCCACCGGACCCCGCGCCGACCCGCGCGAACGAGTCGACGGACAGCGCTGCTCCCGTTGGATCCGACGAGCCGACGCGGATCGACCGCATCGACCGCACCGACCGCATCGACCGCACCGACCGCACCGATGCGCCGGTCGAGCCCGTGATCCACGAGCCCGACCCGCGAGCCGATCGCGCCCCGCCGCAAGGCGAGGAGGCCCCCGCGAACCTCCCGGCGCACGGCGACGAGCCGCGCACCACGGAGACACCGGAGGCCCCCGCGAGCGACCCCGGCGACGCTCAGACGATCACGCTCGACCCGCTCGAGTTCGCCAACGCCCCGCGCGTCGGCGACGAGACCGGGACCTGAGCCTGAGCCCTCATGGCGAGGCCAGCCCATGCGAAGCCTCGCTGCTGACCTCGCCCCCTATCCCGACCCGGACACCCGGGAGACCGAACTCGACGAGCTCGCCGCGCAACTCCGCGGTGAGCTCGTCGTGTATGGCCACAGCCGCGAGGGCCGTCCGTTACGCGCCGTTCGTCTCGCCAACCCCGGCGCTCCGCGGGTGCTGTGCTCGGCCAACATCCACGGCGTCGAGTACATCGCCGGTCGCGTCGCCCTCGGCCTGCTCGCCGGCCTCGTCGCTGGCGACCCCGAACTGACCCGCCTGCGCGCACGCGCCGAGCTGTGGGTGATCCCCAGCCTCAACCCCGACGGCTACGCGCGCACCTGGGCGGCCGGCGGACGCGGTCCGCTCGCTCCCCTCCGCGCCAACGCGGCCGGCGTCGACCTCAACCGCAACTTCCCGCGGCCCGGCGGCGGTCCACCGAGTCGCCTGCCCGGCTCCGGCTCCGGTCGCCCCGGCGACGCGACTTACCGGGGCCCCCACGCCCTCAGCGAGCCCGAGACCGCCGCCCTCGACGCCCTCTTCGCCGCCCAGAGCTTCCACGCCAGCGTCAACTTGCACGCCTTCATGGGCACGGCGATCCCCGCCCGCGTCACCGACCCCTCCGCCTACGCCAGCTACCGCGACCTGTGCCGCGCGCTCGCGCGGGCCCAGCCGCGCGTCCGCTACCTCCGCGTCGCGCACCGCATCTTCGACACCTTCACCGGCGAGCAGGAGGACCACCAGCACCACGCCCACGGCACCTGGGCCGTGTGCCTCGAGACCTTCCCGCTGCGCGCCACCTACGGCCAGCACCTGCGCGCGCCGAGCGTGTTCTGGCGCTTCAACCCCCACGACCCGGCCCCCTGGATCGCCAACGACGTCCCGGCCGTCGTCGCCTTCCTGCACGCCGCGCTCTCGCTGACCCCGCCGCCGGTCCACTCCCGCCGGTCCCTGCCGCCATGACCCCGCGGCTCAGGCGAGCACCCACCACCGCAGCCCGAGCGCCACCGCCAGCACCACCGGCACGCCCACGACCGCCCGCGCGAGCGCCGGGCTGCGTCCCGCGCGGGCGGCCGCGGGCACCGGCAACGCCGCCAGCGACCCCGCATTGCGCCGGCGCTGCCGCGCCAGCGTCTGCAGCGGCACCAGCCACAGCGCCGCGAGCGCGAGCAACGTCGCCACCGTCGGGGCCGTCGGCGGCGCGCCGCGCAGCAACAGGAACCCGCCCCAGCCGAGCAGCGCCGCGAGCCGCAGCGTGGGCACCGGCGTCAGCCGCAGCCACTGCGTCACGAACATCCGCGTCGGCTCCGCGAGCTTGCCGACCCACGACGGCCTGGGAGGCGGCTCGGGTGGCCCTGCGAGGCTACGCGTCGCCTCGGCGAGCCACGCGACCGCCTCGAAGAACCCGCCCGCGTACACCCGCGGCGCAGCCGCGCGGATCGCCAGCGCGACGACCACGGGCGCGGCGAACAGCGCGACATGGATCGCCCGCAGCGCCTGCCCGTCGCCGAGCCGCGCCAGCCCGAGCTGGCCCGGCATCGCCAGCAAGGCCGCGATCCCGAGCCCGAGCGCCGGCGCATACAGATGCACCGCCGCCTCCGGCGACGTCCATCCGCCGCCGAGCTGCGCCTGCGCCTGCCGGATCGGGTGGTCGTCCGCGAACCGTCGACCGGCGTGGGCCGCCAGCGCCGGGATCGCCGGCTCGACCAGCATCGCCAGCACGCACAGCCACGCGAAGTCACCCGCCAGCATCACCCCACGCAGCAGCTCGCCCGTCGCCGCGTACGCCCCGAGCACCACCCCGAGCGCCCCGCACATCGCCGCGACCACGAACCCGCCGCGATGCGTGCTCAGCCCCGCCGCGAAGTGTCTCCTCGCCGGCACCGGCAACCCCGCCAGCCGCGCCCGCCCGCGTCCATGCAGATACTCGCCGAGCCGGGCGTGCAGCCCCGCGAGCAGCACCAGCGGCCCGCCGAGAAACACCACACTGCGCTGCGTCGCCAGGTCCGCGCTCCCGGCCAGCGCCAGCGACCAGCCCGCCCCCGCCAGCGCCGGCGCGATCCATGCGTGCGGCCACTCGGCGCGCCAGCGCGGCAGCTCGGGCTCTCTCCTCACCCCCGCGAGGATGCCACAGCCACGCCGCCAGCGCCCCCCGTGCGGGCACCCGCGGACCGACCCGGCCCGTGCCACACCGCCGCTCGGCGTCCCCTAGCGTCGAGGCACACGCTTGGAGATCCCGCAGGTAATTTCATAAGTGATCACGTCGGCCCACGCCGCCAGCTCATACACGGCGATGCAGTCGCGGCCCTGCGCCCCGAGCAACGTGACCCTCTCCCCTTCACGCGCATCGGGCAAGTCCGTCACGTCGATCATCGACACATCCATGGTGATGTTGCCGACCACGCGGCAGCGGTGCCCGCGGACCAGCACCTGCGCCTGCCCGCTCATGCGTCGCGCGTAGCCGTCCGCGTAGCCGACCGGCACGATGCCGAGCCGCGAGTCGCGGGTCAGCGTCATGCAGTGCCCGTACGACACCTTGGCCCCCGCCGGCAATTCACGGATCCCGAGGATCCGCGAGTGCACGCTCATCGCCATGCGCAGCCCCGGCAGTTCGACCTCGCGACCCGACGCCGCCCCGTACAGCGCGATGCCCGGGCGGACCATGTCGAAGTGCGCGTGCTGCATCCTGACCACCCCGGCGCTGTTGCACACGTGGCGCAGCGGCGGGTGCAGCCCGCGGCTCGCCAGCGTCGCCACACACGCGCGAAACACCTCGACCTGTACCGGGCTGGTCGTGTCGTTGGCCTCGTCGGCGCACGCGAAGTGCGTCATCAGGCCCTCGACGTGCAGGTGCTGCCCGTCCTCGCCTGCGAGCCAGTCGACCAGCGCCGGCAGATCCCCTGGCAGCACCCCCAGCCGCGACATCCCCGTGTCGACCTTGATGTGCACCGGCAGCGGGGGCGCCCCGCTGCGCTGCACGGCCGCCGCCAGCAGCTGCAGGTGCTCGCGCGCCCACACCACCGGCGTCAGCGATCGATGCACGATCACGTCCTCGGACCCCGGCGGCACCCCACCGAGCACCAGCACCGGCGCGACGATCCCGACGCGTCGCAGCTCGACGCCCTCCTCGACCAGGCTGACCGCGAGGCCCCACGCGCCCGCGTCGACGAAGGTCCGCGCCGCCTCGATCGCCCCGTGCCCGTAGCCATCGGCCTTGACCACCGCGAGGATCCGGCAGCGACGGCCGACGTGCTGCTGCACCGCGCGCAGGTTGTGCCCGAGCGCGTCCGCGTCGATGTGCGCGTAGGTCGGGCGCACCTCGACGACCGGCGCCGGCCGGCGTCCTCCGACCCGCCGGTCCTCGGCACGCCGCTCGGGTCCAGCGTAAACGGTCGCTGGCACGTTCGAACGCGGAGGCCCGTGCGATGCGCTCATGGCCGGCAGGCTATCATCTCTGTCTCGCCGCGAGATCCGGGTCGCCACCGTCGCGCAACGCCGCCGCCACCGCCGGCATTCCCGCGAGACGCGAAAGGGCCCGAGACCCGCGGCCCCGGACCCATGCACACCCCTCCAAAAAAGCTCTCAGGCGGCTTCGTTGACGATGCGGTCGTCCAGGATCATGCGCCGGCCGCTGGCGCTGACCAGGCCGCTGCGGGCCATCGCGCTCAGCGTACGCGACACCGTCTCGCGACACGACCCGACCATGCGCGCCAGCTCCGACTGGGTCGGCACCGGGGCGAGGATCCAGCCGGTGCTCGCCGGGCCGCGACGGCCCTGACGACGGGCCAGACGCGCGAGGGTCCGGCGCAGCCGCTCCTCGACATCACACAGCGCCAGGCCGCTGGCGACCGCCTCCACCTCGCGCAGCTTGTCGCCCTGCAGACGCATCAGGCGCAGCACCGTCTCCGGCTCGCGGCGCAGGTGCTCGACCAGAGCCTCGGGCGAGACCCGCAGCAGCTCGCTCTGCACCGCCGCGACCGCGGTCGTCGACATCGGCACACCCAGGAACGCCGAGGCCTCGCCGAACACCTCACCCGGGCCGAGCGCCGCGAGGATCAGGTCACGCCCGCCGTCGGCCGCGCGCAGCAGATTGACCCGCCCGCGTAACACGATGTAGAGGCCGTCCGGCGCCTGGCCCTCGCTGACCAGCACGCTACCCGGCGCCTTGCGCAGGCGAACCGCCGTACGCCCGAGGAGCTCCAGCTCCGCCGGCCTGGCCGCGACGAACGGCTCGACGCAGGCGAGGACATCCGCGGTCTCCATACGTTCAAGGGGGATGGCGGGGCGCTTGGTGTCCAAATCGGTGTGCATACGGGATGTGCTCCGAAGCACAAAACCTGCCAAGTGACCGCGTCCACATTTCGCAACCCAAGCACCTGAAATCATTTACTTGGCCCAAAAAAGCGCCTGTGATCTGGGTCGCCTGTGTCTGTTGCACGATCGATACACCTGACGGCCCAAAGCCACGGAGTGATCCAAGTTTCATCCGCGGCGTTCGCGCTACAGCACCACGCTGCCGGTCTCGGTGTACGTTTCGGCGCGTGCCGACCATCGTGCTAAACGGTGAGCCCCGCCCGATCGCGGAGGGCACCAGCGTCGCCGCGCTGGTGGCCGAGCTCGGGCTACAGCCGCAGCGGGTCGCCGTCGAGAAGAACCGCGAGATCGTGCCGCGCGGCGCCCATGCCCACGAGCTCCTGCGCGACGGCGACCTCCTCGAGATCGTCACATTCGTGGGCGGAGGCTGAAATTGAGCGACACCCAAGATACCTGGACCCTCGCGGGCCGCACCTGGACCTCGCGGCTGATCGTCGGGACCGGCAAATTCAAGGACGCCGCCGAGACGCAGGCCGCCCTGCTCGCCAGCGGCGCCGAGATCGTCACCGTGGCCCTGCGCCGCGTCGACCTCAAGGCCAAGGACAACCTCCTCGGCTGGATCGACCGTGACCGCTACACCCTCCTCCCCAACACCGCCGGCTGCTACACCGCCGACGAGGCCGTCCGCACCCTGCGACTCGCGCGCGAGCTCGGCATCGCCGAGATCGTCAAGCTGGAGGTCATCGGCGACTCCCGGACCCTGCTGCCGGACAACGAGGAGACCCTCAAGGCCGCCCGCACCCTCCTCGACGAGGGCTTCACCGTGCTCCCCTACTGCACCGACGACCCGATCGTCTGCCGCAAACTCGAGGACATGGGCTGCGCCGCCGTCATGCCGCTCGCCGCCCCGATCGGCAGCGGCCTCGGGATCCGCAACCCCCATAACCTCCGCCTCATCGTCGAGCAGGCCAAGGTGCCCGTCATCGTCGACGCCGGCGTCGGCACTGCCAGTGACGCCGCGATCGCCCTCGAGCTCGGCTGCACCGCCGTCCTCATGAACACCGCGATCGCCCAGGCACGCCACCCGATCCTGATGGCCGAGGCCATGCGCGAGGCCGTCATCGCCGGCCGCAAATCCCTGCGCGCCGGCCGGATCCCCGTGCGTCACTACGCCAGCGCCTCGAGCCCCAACAGCGGCATGATCGAGTGACGCGACCCGCTGACCACGGACCAGCCGCGGGCTTTTTTTAACGAATGCCCCCCCCGTTTCGCCTCCTGGCGATCACCCCGCCGCACGGCCCCGTCCCCGCCGACATTGTAAAAAGTTGGCCCGGCGCCGGCCCGGGCCTCGCGCTGCTGCTGCGCGAACCGGGCCGCACCGTGCATGAACTGCTGGCCGCAGACGGCCGCCTGGGACCCCTCCGCCGCGCCTGCGTCGCCGCCGGGATCCCCGTGCTGCTCTCGGTGGGCCCCGACGACCTCGACCTCGCGATCCCACCCGACATCGCCGGCCTGCACCTGCGCGGCGACCCCGACCTCGCGACCCTGACCCGCGCCCGCCTCATCCGACCTGTCCCTTCAGACAGCCCGGGTCCGATCTCGAGCGACCCACGTACCTCGCTCGTCGCCGCGTCCGGCGACCGCTCACCCTTCGAGCCGATCCCGACCCGCCGCGCGAGCAGCCCGCGACCCTCGATCGCGGCCCTCTCCGCGCCGTGGCTCGGCCGCTCGTGCCACGGCGCCCCGCAGCCCGGCCACGCGCTCGTCGACTACACCCTGTTCGCCCCGGTCTTCGCGCCGACCACCGGGCAACCCTCGCGCCCGCTCGGCAGCAAGCTCCCGGCCGGCCTCGACGCCCTGCGAACCTGGACGGCGGCCCCCGGCGCCTGCGTCTTCGCTCTCGGCGGGGTCGGGCCCGTGACCGCCGCGGCCTGCCTCGCCGCGGGGGCTCACGGCCTCGCCGGGATCGGCGTGTTCTTTGGTGAGCCCGGCCAGGTCGCGCAAGATGTCGCGGCGCTGCGCGAGATCGTCGCGGCGTCCGACCGCCATGTGGAACCCGTTTCGCCGCGATGACCCCGAGGACGACGAGCTCGCCCCGCGTGCCGGCGACCGCTCGTGGCCGACGCGCCTCGCCTGGCTCGTGCTCGTCGGCGGCGCCGCGGTGCTGGTCCTGCGCTGCGGCTTCGCCACCGTCGTCGAGATCCACGGCGACGGCATGGCCCCGACCCTCCTCAGCGGCGACCACGTGCTGCTCGTCCGCGGCACCTGGGGCCTCGGCGCCGGCGACCTCGTCGTCTACGACCCGACCCCGCCCGCGCCGCCCACCCCACGCACTGCCCCGACGCCGGAGATCCCCGGACCCCGCGAGCGCCGCGGCCTGCCGCGCAACGACGGCCCGCGCCAGCCGCTGCGCAACGCCGCCGTCGTCGATGTCGCCGGTGTCGGCGACCTCGACGACGAGTGGCAGGCCGTGCAACGCCGCAGCGGCGTGCACGAGCCGCCCGCCCCGGTCAGCCTGCGGGTCGGCCGGATCCTCGCGGTGCCCGGCGACCGCATCACTTTCGGGGAGACCGCCGGCGCCCTCGGCCTCGCGATCAACGGCCGTCCGCTGACGCAGGAGGTCGGCGCCCCGCTGCGCCTGGCCGTGCGCGGCCCACAGGACGCCCAGGCCCCGCCCTCGCGCCCGCGCAGCACCGCGAGCGAGGCGATCGGCGAGCGCCGCTACCAGATCCTCACCGCCGCGCCCGGCCAGACCACCCGCTGGCCCGGCATGCTGTTGCCCACGGACGCCGGTCCGCTCGAGATCGAGGCCGACGGTTACCTCGTGATCGCCGACAACCGCGACGAGGGCGCCTGCTGCGACTCGCGGGCCCTCGGCTTCGTCGACCTCGACCGGATCCGCGGCGAGATCGTGCTACGCCTCGGCGGCAGAAACCAGAGCCACCCGGACGTCGCCCCCGACGACCACGGCCTGCTGTGGAAACCCTGACGGACCCACCATGACCAAGGACCGAGGTCCGACAGGAAATAAAAACGGAGCCG
>JAYUXQ010000545.1:0-10941 GCA_043752905.1 Nannocystis sp.
GTGCGCCGGGGCTTCCATGCCACCTGCGTTGCATGGGCAGCAGCCCGGGCTGGTCTTGACGCAATCCGTGTCCACGGCGCACTCGCACGCGGGCGGCTCGTTGCACTCGCAGATGTCGCAGCCGTTCGCGTCCTGCTTGAACCCATTCTCGCAGAACAGATCGCACAAAATGTCCGCACAGACCGGCACGCAGGAACCGCCCTCGCAGTCCGGCGAGCACACGATCTCCCCCGTGCCCGCGTCGCAGGTGCAGTCCGACGACACGCACTCGTCGTCGAGCACCTTGCACTCCTGTCCTTCGGGACAGCCCTTCTCCATGCACCCCGGCGGCTCGAAGCCGGCGCACAGGCCTGCCCCCGTGCCGCTGGAGTCCGACTCGCCGCTGCCGGGGCCCGTGCTGCTCGTGCCCGGCTCGCCCGTGCTCGCGTCCGCCACGCCCGTGCTCGTCGCACCGGTGTCCGTCTGGCCCTGGGTCGCGCTGCCCGACTCGCCGGTGCTGGTCGGCCCGGTCGTCACGCCGCTGGTCGCAGGCTCCCCGGTCGTCGCCGTCGTCGTCGCCGTGGCGCTCACGCCAGTGCTACCGCCCCCGGTCGGGTCGCCCGGGTCTCCGCCGCAGGCGGGCACGAGGAGCGCAGTGAAGATGAGAGCCGTCGCCAACAGGTCGTAAGTCATGCGCCACGGCTTAGCGCGGCGGCGTGGAACTGGCAAGTCAGCCGCGGGTCGCCCGATCGCGCGAGGTCGGCGAATTCGGCCGACACCGCGTCGAGCGTGTCGACGTCGGCGAAACCGCGCCCGAAGCCCTCAGGATCGCAGCGCCCCGACGACCCGCCACGCGGCCACGATGCCGACCGCTGCGATCGCCGCGAAGCCGAGCAGCAGCCCCGGATGTCCGAGCTTCGCCAGCAAGATCGATCCGAGCGCGAGCACGTCCGGCCGCAGCCCGGCGAAGCCGGCGATCGGGCTCGCCCACGCCTCCCAGTGCGACACGTGCATCAGCCCGCGATCGCCGACACGCGGGTCGCTCATCAGCTCCCACATCCACTCGAAGATCGAGTGCACCGCCAGCCAGCCCGACAGCACGGCACCGAGGCCGAGCGCGGTCCACCACGCGCGCCGCAGCCACGGTCGCCACGCCGGCAGCTGCTCGAGCGCCGCCGCGAAGCCGAGCATCGCCACCGGGATCACCGGCACCAGGTGCCGCGGCCCCAGCCCCCAGCCGCCGAACCAGTCGCTGCGCGTCGAGATCACCGCCCAGCGCAGCACGACCGCCGCGACCGCGAACCAGAACACCGCCGGCATCCTCCTGCGCAGCGCGACCCACCCGCACAGCCCCAGCGCCACCGCCGGCGAGTACAGGAAGAAGCTGCGCCCCGGGCCGACCGCCTGCGCCGCCAGACCCTCCCACGGCGCGACGAACTCGCTGTAGTACCCGAGGCGCCCGGTCTCGAGCGCGTCCCCGAAGCGCAGATATTGCCCGAGCACCAACAGCCCCACGCCGACCATGAACGCGATGACACCTCCGAGCGCCCCGCGTGGCCTGACCTTTAATACATATCCGATGAGACATGGCACAAAGACCAGGTTGAGCACGTGCACGTGCAGCGAGAACCCCGCGACCGCGCCGGCCAGCCACAACCACCGGCCCTCCGTCTGCGACCGCGTGATGAAGTACGCCGCCGCGACCAGACACAGCCCGCTCAGCGGCTCGCTCAGGAAGGTCCGGCTGTACGCCCACGCCGCCGTCGCGAACGCGTACGCCAGCCCGGTCCACAGGGCCGTGCGCGCCGCGAAGCCGAGCCGCCGCAGCCAGAGCACCAGCAGCGACGCCGTGACCGCCGTGACGACGCAGTTGGTCAGGCTGACGACCAGCCGGGTCCAGTCGCCGCGGTGGTCCCGGCGATGAAACACGAAGTGGTCGGAGCGCACCGCGTGCGGCCAGGCCGGCGGCACGCGCCCCGCCGTCGCGCTGGCGACCGCGTACGCCGGCACGGCGACCAGCGACAGCCCATGCCCGAAGAACCCGAAGCGCTGCCCTTCGCGTCCGGGCGCCCAGCCGAAGGTCCCGGTCGGGCGATCGGCGGGCTCACCGGTGCGTCGCGCGATGCCGGGGATGTCGAGGTCGCCGTCGTCCCACAGGCTCGCGGCGGTCTGGAACACGATCTCGTCGTCCGGGAACTGGATCCTCCCGGGGGCGGTCCACAGATAGACCGCCGCCGCGAGCACCCCCAGCGCCACCGCCCCGCGCGTCCGCTCCGGCTTCATGTCCACGCGAGCCCACGCATGCGAACGCGCCGGGTCTCACGCACGATCACGAGGCCAGTCTCAGCCGGTCGTACCGCCGCCGCCCTCGCACAGCTGCGTGTCGAAGGTGCAGGTCACCGGGTCGCACTGCAGCGTGCCGCCAGCGTTGCCGAGCGCCTCGCAGGTGAAGCCGTTGAGGTCGGCGCCGTCGCACTGCTCGGTCCCGTCGATGACGCCGTTACCACAAGCCGCAGGGCTCGTCGTGCTACTGCCAGCCGACGTGCCCTCCTCCGTGGTCGTATCCGACGTGCTCGTCGTGCTCGTCGTCCCCGGGGCGCCCGTCGTCGACGACTCCGCGCCCGACACCGAACTACTCCCGCTGGTCGGCGAGTCGGTGGTCTCGGACGAGGTCGGCGCGCCACTGCTTCCGCCGCTGCTCCCGTTGCTGCCAGTCTCGGTGCCACCGGAGGAGCCGCTCGCGGCCGCCCCGTCATCACTACACGCCGCTACCAGCGAGGCCGTCATCGCGACGATTGCACTTACACCGAGGGCGCGCAAAAAGCTCATATCGCCCTTTTCCCTCCGCCCGCCCCAGCGGTCAAGCAAAAAGCCCCAGCAGGCACGAGCCCCCTCGCACCACTATCATGAGCGCGGTCACGACCCCCGCTCACCCGTCCTGGCACCGGATAGCCCGCCGATAGCCGCCTTTTAGCCCGACCCCATGCCCACCTCGCCCACCTTGCCCACCTTGCCCACCTCGCCCACCTCGCCCACCTCGCCCACCTCGCCCACCTTGCCCACCTCGCCCACCTTGCCCGTCTCCCTCATGGCGCCGGGCGTGACGCGGACCTGGCAAGACAGCCTGCAACGGGTGTGTGCCGCGGTCGTATCGGTGCGCATCGACGCCACCCGGCCGTTCGACACCGAGTGGAACGGCAGCTCCCAGGCGACCGCGTTCGTCGTCGACGCCGAGCGGGGCATTTTGCTGACCAACCGTCACGTCGTTCACCCCGGGCCCGTGGTGGTCGAGGCCGTCTTCCTCAACCATGAGGAGATCTCGCTGCGGCCGCTCTACCGCGACCCCGTCCATGACTTCGGCTTCTTTCAATACGACCCGGCCGCGCTGCGCTTCATCGTCCCCACCTCCCTGCGCCTCGCCCCCGAGAAGGCCCGCGTCGGCGCCGAGATCCGCGTCGTCGGCAACGACGCCGGCGAGAAGCTCTCCATCCTCGCCGGCACCCTCGCCCGCCTCGACCGCCCCGCCCCCGCGTACGGCGTCCATCGCTACAACGACTTCAACACCTTCTACATCCAGGCCGCCTCCGGCACCTCCGGCGGCTCCTCCGGCTCCCCCGTCGTCGACATCGACGGCGACGTCGTCGCCCTCAACGCCGGCTCGCGCACCCAGGCCGCCTCGAGCTTCTTCCTCCCCCTCGATCGGGTCGTCCGCGCCTTCGAGCGCGTGCGAAATGGCCTCCCCGTCCCCCGCGGCACCCTGACCACGACCTTCGCGTACACCCCCTACGACGAGCTGCGCCGCCTCGGCCTCACCCCCGCCAGCGAGCAGGCCTCACGCGACCACGACCCCGCCGCCACCGGCCTGCTCGTCGTCGAGAAGACCCTCCCACGCGGCGTCACCGACGGCCTGCTCGAGCCCGGCGACATCTTGCTCCGCGCCGACGACCTCCCGCTCGCCGACTTCGTCGGCCTGTCCGCCCTGCTCGACGATCACGTCGGCCACGCGGTCACCCTCGACATCGAACGCGGCGGCGCGGCGCTTCGCGTCCACCCCGTCGTCCAGGACCTCCACGCGATCACCCCGGCGAGCTTCCTCGAGGTCGGCGGCGGCATCTTGCACGACCTCTCGTACCAGCGCGCCCGCAACCCCCAGGTGCCCTTGCACGGCGTCTACGTCGCCAACGCCGGCTACATGCTCTCGCCGCTCGAGCTCGAGCGCGGGGCCGTCCTGCTCTCGATCGCCGGCAAGCCGACCCCTGACCTCGCCACCGCCGAGGCGATCCTTCGCGCGATGCCCCACGGCACCCGCGCGACCGTCCGCTACTACGACCTCGAGGCCCCGACCCGCGAGCGCGTCGCCGTGTTCACGATGGAGCGCCGGTGGTTCGCCATGACCCGCCACACCCGCGACGACGCGACGGGCCTGTGGCCGGGCGTCGGCTGCCCCCCGCCCCCGTCCGCTGCGCCGCCGCAGCCGACCACGATTACCTTCCCGCGCAGCGAGGACCTGCGGATCGCCCGGCTCGTGCCCTCGATCGTCACCGTCGATGCATCGATCCCTTACAAGATCGACGGCGTGCACGCGATCCGGTTCCGCGGCGCCGGGCTCGTCGTCGACGCCGCGCGCGGCCTCGTCGTCGCCGACCGCAACACCGTGCCAGTCTCGCTCGTCGACATCCGCCTCACCTTCGCCGGCGGCCTCGAGATCCCCGCCGAGCCGGTGTTCCTCCACCCACATCACAACTTCGCCGTGCTGCGCTACGACCCCGCGCTGCTCGGCGACACCCAGGTCCGCGAAGTCGAGCTCCACCCCGCCCACCTCGTGCCCGGCGACCCCGTCCATCTCGTCGCGCTCAAGGCCAACCATCGCCTGCTGTGTCACGCCACCGAGATCTCCACGGTCGAGCCGATCGAGCTCCCGCTGCCCAGGCCGCCCCGCTTTCGCGCGATCAACCTCGAGCGCGTCGCCGTCGCCGCCCCCGTCGAGTCGATCGGCGGCGCCGTCATCGATGGCGACGGCCGCGTGCTCGCCCTGTGGGCCACCTTCTCCTATCAGGACGGCAAGGAGCAGCGCAGCAGCGAGTTCGGCGTGCCCGCCGAGCTGCTGTGCGCCGTCGTCGACCGCCTGCGCGCCGGCGAGGAGCCCGTGTTCTGGGACCTCGGCGTCGAGCTCGGCCTCGTCACCCTCGCCGAGGCCAGGAACCACGGCCTGTCGCCCGCCGCCGCCGCGAGACTCGAGGCCCACGACCCCGTGCGTCGCCAGGTGCTCACCGTCTCGCGCAGCTCGACCCTCGCCCCCGGCTGGCGCGCCGGCGACCTCGTGCTCGCCGTCGAGCCGGTCCCCGGGGACACTGTCCCGAAGGACAGCTCGCCAGTGACGACGATCCGCGAGCTCGAGCGCGCCGCCGCGGCCGGCAGCCTGCGCGTCACCGTCCTGCGCGACGGCGCCGAACAGACGATCGACGTCACCGCCACCGCGCACCGCGGCTGCGGCACCGACCGCGTGATCCACTGGGCCGGCGCGCTGTTGCAGGCCCCCCACCACCCGGCCCGGATCCAGCGCAACATGCAGGCGGAGGGCGCCTACGTCTCGCTGTACTGGTACGGCTCGCCGGTCAGCCGCTCGAAGCTGCGGGCCGCCCGGCGGATCGTGGCGGTCGACGGCAAGCCGACCCCCGACCTCGACGCCTTCCTCGCCGCCGTCGCCGACAAGCCCAACCACGCCTCGGTGCGCCTCAAGACCGTCGACCTCGACGACAAGATCGAGCTGATCACCCTCCGCCTCGACCTCGACTACTTCCCGACCTATGAGCTGCGCCACGGCGACACCGGCTGGGTCCGCCGCGAGCTGTGAACCATGTGCTTGTGACGCGACCGGCGTCATGCGACGCTCGGAGCGTCATGCGGCTCACGATACTCTGGGTGGTTGCGAGCTTGCTGGCCGCCTGCGGTGCGGGCCCGCTCGACGATGGTGGGGCAAAGGGCGGCGCGGCGAACGACGGCGACGCCGTCTCTGACCCCGCGATCGAGCAGCGCTGCCGCGACTCGACCGAGGTCTCGGTCGACGCGGCCGAGAGCCGATGCGAATGCCTGGTCGCCGCGGGCGAGCACCCCGATCAGGCGTCCTGCGTCGCGGAGCGGGCGATCGCGCCAGCAGACGTCGACTGCATGTGCTCGACCTACGCCCGGTATCCCGAGTCGAACGCGTTTATCGACTGCTTCCTCCCAATGCAACACAGCTACGCCGACTGCATCGTCGACGCGCTGTGCGACCAGGCCAAGCTGGACGCATGCGCCGAGAAGTACGGCGACCCGAAGTGCCAGCCGCCGGCCGACGCGGCCGACGAGGTCTCGGCGATGTGCACTGCGCAGTAGCCCCGTGGCCCCTCCCCGCGAGCGTTTGCTGTACGCCACGAGCACCGGGAAGCGACGAGCTGGCAAAGCGCGGGCGCCCGTCTGCGGTGGTGCCGCGCTCGGCCTCGCCAGGGTCTGTCGGGTCGTGACCCGCGCGTGGAGCACGCCCGTACAGCCCCCGCATCAGGCGGTCGCGGTCGTTCGAGTCGCCGTCGCGGCAGCGCATCGCCGCGCGAGGACCGGGTCCTCACGGGCGAGGCGAACGATGTCCGGCCGACCGCGGCGCTCAGCGGCCGCGCTGCGAACGACGGCGACGCAGCCCGAGCGCCCCGCCGAACAACAGCAGCCACGACCACGGCGACACCGGCGACCCGGCCGTCACGCACGAGCAGCCCTTGTCGTCGCCGATCGCCGTGCTGGAGTCCTCGCTGTCCTGCGCAGTATCGGCGTCGGACGACGCGCCGCCGCTGGACTCTCCGCCCGGGCCGGACCCGGATGCGCTCGAGGTTTCGCCGCCGGTCGGCTCGCTGGTATCACCGCTGCCGGAGCTGTCGCTGTCGCCGGTGGTCGGCGTCTCGCCGGTCGAGCCTTCCTCGCCGGGCACCATGTCGACGTAGATCTTGGCCTCGGCGAAGCCGATGTTGCGGTCGTGGTCGATCGCCTCGACGCGGACCGTGTACATGCCCTTGGGTGGCACCGGGAAGTCCCACACCTTTTGGTCGTTGTAGACCGGCTGCTCCTGGCCCAGTTCCGGGACCATCAGGCGCCAGCCGTAGCCCTCGTAGTCGTCGCCGACCTCGACCTCGATGTGCAACATGTCGCCCGCCGTGAACTGCTGGCCGTCCATCGGTGAGAACATCGTGACCGTCGGCAGCACGGTGTCGGGGCTGTCCGGGCCGAAGTAGGCCGACAGCTCGGCGACGTCGTTCTGCGAGCCCTCCGCGCAGAACTTCTCGTGCACGTACTGACAACCGATGCCGCCGGTCGCGTCGTTGTAGATCGTGCAGGTGTCGGCCCACACCTTGTTACCCGGGGTCGCGTACGGGTACATGATGTTGTTGTCGCCGTCGATGTGGTCGAGGCCCCACGCGTGCGCGGCCTCCTGCAGCGCGGTCGTCCCGAGGATGCCGACGTTGTTGGTCTCCTCGGTGAACGCGAAGGTCGTGTCGCGCCACCAGCTGTCGCCGCAGTCGAGGCTGCACGAGACCCCGAGCACGCCGTTGGGCAGGCCGATGATCTGCGGGCTGCCGCCCATCATCACCTGGCTGTACGGCAAGTGCTTGGGCGGTACCACGTCGTACGCGATGCGCAGGCCGAACGGCTTGGCCGCGTCCTTGAAGACCTGAATGATCGCCAGCGCCGTCTGCTCGGTGCCGTTGAAGCCGGGGTAGTCGACCTTGCCCTGCACGCACGGCGACTCACCCTTCGACGCGTTGCCGCCGCCGGTCAGCGGACCGCCGAAGAAGTTGAGGAACATCGTCGCGCGATGAACCGGCTTGTCCCACGCCTCGACGGGGTGGATCGGCTGGCTCAGCCTCGGCTCCAGCGCCGACTTCGGCAGCACCTGGTTGTCCTTGAGCACCTGGCCCTGCTGCTCGAGCAGCGCGCGAAAGCCCGCCGCGCGCGCCTCGATCTCCTCCGGTGTCAGCGCCCGAGGCTCGTTCACCGGCTGGCCGAACAGCGTGCGCGGCTCCGGCCCGGCGCTGGCCTCCGGCGCGAAAACCAGCGCGGCGGCCACCGAGGCGAGCAATGGGACGAGCAATGGGACGAACAATGGAGCGAGCAGGGAGGTGAAACGGGTGTGCAGGCGAGCCATGGGGGTCCGATCGCACCGTAACACAGACCCCTAACCCGGACCGCGGGACTTGGCGCACAAATCATCCACCGTCAGCGGGGCAGACCAGCAAATCCTCCGCATCCCCGACCACGCACACCACCGCGTCTTCACCGTCTTCGGGCGGGCAGCACAGGTACATCTGGGGGTCGCCCCCGCCACTTTCGGCACAGGCGTCGCAGGGGCACGCAGCGCAGTCGACGGGCACGATGTCGCGGCACTCCGAGGCGATGCACAGCTCGTCGGAGTCACAAACCTCGTCGCAGCTCCCGCAGTGGGCGGCGTCCCGCGAGAGGTCGACGCAGGCGTCGCCGCAGCGCATCAGACCCTCGTCGCATGCGTCGCCGGTCGTTTGTGTCTCGCCGGTGGTCGGCGCTGGATCGCCCGTGGCCGTGGAGCCCCCATCGCCGGTAGTGTCGCCCGTAGTGTCGCCGGTAGTGTCGCCCGTAGTGTCGCCCGTAGTGTCGCCCGTGGCGCCCGTGGCGCCCGTGGCGCCGTCCGTGCTGCTCCTCGAGCTGTCGCCATCGGGCAACACGTACTCGACGAGGCATCCGCTGGCCATGAACGCGAGGACGATGAGAGTCGAACGCACGCAGTACCTTTCCCGCGACCCCGGGTCTGTTACACACGGAGTTCATTCGCCACCGAGGATCCCCCGCGAGACTCACCGCGAGGTTGGGGGCGAGGCCCCTCGCGCGGGCCCCAAGCGACACCCGGGGGCGCGGGAAAGCGGGCGAAACGCGACGTTGACAGGCATTTTGCAGGGTCCGTAAAGTGCAGTCATGGTGGAAGCTCCAGACAAACTCGGGCGGACCGGCGGCCTCGCATGGTCGATGGGACTGCTGCTCGCAACCGGTTGCTATACCGGCGCCGACGCGGACGGCGAGGGTGACGGCACCGCGACGGTCACCGCGACCAACCCGAGCGGCGCCGATGCAGGTGAGGACGGCACGCCGACGTCGGGCGCCTCGGCGGCCGACACCGCCGACACCGCCGACACCGCCGGCGAGCCGGAGGGTCTGCCACAGACCTCGCGTTATCCCCGTCTGAGCCACACGCAGTGGGAGAACAGCGTCCAGGACCTGTTCCTCCTCGCTAAGCCGACCGGCTTTAGCGAGCTCTTCATCGGCGATCCGATCAGCGGCGGCTTCGACAACAACAGCGAGGCGCTCAAGGTCACCGCGACCCTGTGGACCGACTACCAGCGCGGCGCGGAGCAGGTCGCCGACCTCGTCGCCGGCGACCCCGACGCGCTCGCCAAGGTCGCCCCGCCGACCGAGGGCGACTCGGACGCGCAGGCCCGGGCCTTCATCGCTGCCTTCGGTAAACGGGCCTACCGGCGCCCCCTGACGCCCGACGAGGTCGAGCGCCACGTCGAGATCTTCCAGTCGGGCGTGTCCAAGCCCGGCACCCTCGAGCCCTTCGCCGCTGGCGCGCGGCTCGTGATCCAGGCGATGCTGCAGTCGCCGTTCTTCGTCTACCGCGTCGAGTCGGCCGAGCTCGACGACGGCTCCGGCAAGATCAAGCTCGGCGACTACGAGCTGGCCAGCAAGCTGTCCTACATGCTGTGGAACACCATGCCGGACGACGAGCTGTTCGCCGCCGCCGACGCCAAGACGCTGCAGGACCCGGCCGGCGTCGCCACCCAGGCCACGCGCATGCTCGAGGACCCGCGCGCGCGCACCATGATGGCGAACTTCCACTACCAGCTGCTGAACGTCGACCACTACAGCGACGTGTACAAGGACCCGACCCGGTTCCCGGAGTACGACCCGGCGATGAACGCGATGATGGCGACCGAGACGATGATGTTCGTCGAGGACGTGGTCTTCGGACAAAACGGCGACCTTGCGACCCTGCTGACCGCCCCCTACAGCTTCGTCAACGACAAGCTGGCCGCGCTCTACGGGGTCGCTGCGCCCGCCGGGACCGAGTTCAGCAAGGTCGACCTCAACCCGGCGCAGCGCGCCGGCATCTTGACGCAGGTCGGCTTTTTGGCGTCGAACGCGGGCGCCTTCGAGAACGACCCGATCCACCGCGGCGTGTTCCTCAACCTGCAACTGCTGTGTTCGAACCTGCCGCCGCCGCCCAACATGGTCCCGCCGCTGCCGCCCCCGATGGAGGGTGAGACCCTGCGCGAGCGCGTCACCCGGCACACCGGCAAGGGCACCTGCGGCGAGGGCTGTCACGGCGGCATGATCAACCCGATCGGCTTCGCCTTCGAACATTACGACCCGCTCGGACGCTGGCAGACGATGGACGCCGGCAAGCCGGTCGACGCCGCCGCCGAGTTCCAGTTCAAGGACGGCCTCAAGGGCTACGACGGCGCCGTCGAGCTCGGGCAGCTGATGGCCGACAGCCCCGACGCGCACCGCTGCTACGTCGCGCACATGCTCGAGTACGGCTACGCCCGCGGCCCGCAAAAGGCCGACGACGCGCTGATCCAGAAGGTCGCCGAGGCCTCGCAGGCCGGCACCCTCTCCATCAAGCAAATGATCCTCGAGCTGACCCAGAGCGAAGCCTTCCTGTACAGGGCTCCGGTGGAGGGATGACCATGCCTCGTAAAAATAACTTCTCCCGTCGCGCGTTCCTCTACGGCGCCGGCGGCGTGACCGTCGCGCTGCCCTTCCTCGACGCCCTGCGCCCGCGCAAGGTCGTCGCCGCCGGGCCCGACCGCCCGCGCTACGCCGTGTTCGTGCGCCAGGCCAACGGCTGCGCCCAGGCCGAGGGCATGGAGCCGGAGCAGTTCTGGCCGCACGACCTCGGCCCCGTCA
>JAYUXQ010000546.1:0-4475 GCA_043752905.1 Nannocystis sp.
CACCCTCGCCCGCGCGCTCGCCCTCGACCCCTGCCAGGCCCGGGCGATCCTCGGAGCGGCCCGCGCCGTGGTCGAGGCCGACGGCCCGGCCCGCGACCGCGGCGCCCACCTGCTCACCGTCGCCAGCGCGACCCTCGAGCTCGGCGACGACTGGCGCGCCCACCCGCCCGCGACGCCGGCCGGGCTCGCCGCGGCCTTCCCCACGCCGCGGGCGCGTCAGCGGGTGGTCGAGGCGCTCCTGATCCCCGCGTGCATCGAGACCGAGGTCAGCGCGGCCGCGCTGGCGACCGTGCGGTCGTTCGCCGCCGAGCTCGGGGTCCGCTCGCACTGGTTGACCACCCTCGGCGCGCTGCACCGCCGCCGCGTGTTCGCCGTCCAGCGCCAGCTGTTCCGCCGCTCGCCCGACGGCCGCCGCGTGCTCGCCCGCACCTGGGCCGAGGAGGGCCTGCGCGGCGTGGGGCGGGCGCTGCTGTTCGTCCTCGGCCTCCACCGCGACCGCGCGCTCGCGGGCCGTTTTCGCGGCCTCGCACGGCTGCCCGTCGGCTCGCTCGGTCACAGTGTGTTCGCCGAGTTCACGACCCGCGACCTCGCGTTCCCGGGTGAGCGCGGCGGCCTGCCCGAACGCATGCTGCACCACGACCTCATGCACGTGATCAACGGCTACCCACCCGACCCGGCCGGTGAGTGCGAGCTCGCCGGGTTCTACGCCGGCTTCGCCGACGGCGACGCGTTCACCTTCATCGTCACCGCCCTGGCGACCTTCCAGCTCGCTCTACCCGTGAGCCCGGCGATCGTGACCCCGGCGCGCGGCGCCTTCGACCCGGCGCGGGTGCTCGCGGGATACCTGCGCGGGCGCAGGTTGCAGGTCGACGTCATGGGCGCGTGGGACTACTGGGCCCTGATGCCGCTGCCGATCGCCGCGGTGCGCGAGCAGCTCGGCATCGCCTGAAAGGCAGGCGCTCACGTACGCGGCACGCCGGGGACGCGGGGCACGTGCGCCTGCGGGCGATGGCGCTGTTGATGGTCGCGCGGGTCGCCGTCGATCGCGAGGAGGGCGACGAGGCGAGGACGCGGGCGCGTGCGATCGCGGCGGCGCTCGCGGACGCGACGTTGCTGGCGCGCTGCGAGGCGTCGAGCCGCGATCGCTGACGATCAGGTCGTCGCGGGTGGAGCGGGCGGGTCGCCGACCGGTGGCGGTGCGATCTGCCAGCTGACGAAGCCCATGGCGACCGCGGCGACGTAGATGACGAGGAACACGCCGAGGCCGTAGATCACGCCGGCCTCGGCGCTGTAGCCGAGCAGCGGGAAGGCGAGCGAGAAGAACAGCTCGCGCACGCCGAGGCCCGAGATCGAGATCGGCAGCAGGCCGAGCACGCTGGCGATCGCCAGCAGGCACATGACGTGGAACACGCCGAGGTCGATGTGCAGCGCGCGGGCCAGCATCCAGCCCTGGAGGTAGTTGATGCCGAACGCGAGGACCGTCCAGAACACGGCGCGCACGATGTGGTGCAGCTGTTGCTGCCGGAGCCCGGCGAGGAAGCGGTCGAAGCCGGCGATGTCGGGCTCGCCGGGCATTTTTTTGTAGATGAAAGCTGCGGCGCGGCGAAGTAATCCCGGCTTGAACAGCAGCAGGGGGCCGAGCGCGGTCGCGGCGACGCCGACCCACAGGACCAGCGCGAGGTCGCCGGTCAGGGCGGCGCCGAAGAAGGCGAGGCCGACGCTGGCGAACGCGAGCAGGACATAGATGTCGCACAGGCGGTCGACGGCGAGCAGGGCGACGCCGTCGGCGTAGGGCATGCCGAGGTCGTGGCGCAGGTACTGGGTGCGCAGCAGGTCACCGACGCGGCCGGGGGTCATGAGGCCGACGTAGCCGGACGAGAGGAACGAGGTCCATGCGCGCAGACGGCTGTACTGATAACCGCGTGCCTCGAGCAGCACGTCCCAGCGCAGGACCTTGAAGTAGTAGTTCACCGCGTTGAGGAACATGGCGGCGACGATCGGCGCGGCGTCGGCGAGGCGCAGGGCGTCGAGCACGGCGCCGGAGTCCTGCAGGCGCAGGAGCACGAACACCAGCAGCACGGGGCCGACCAGCCGGATCGCCCACTTGTAGCGCCTGTGGGCCACCGCGGGAGTATACGTGGAGTCCCCGGCCGTGCGCGTTCCACGTCAATGTCCAGGACGGTGGCACGTTCGATGTGGTTGCACCACCTTCAGGGGTCCATAGCGACGAGCTCCTGTACTTCCTTCAGCCAGCCGATCCAGCCGATCTCCTGCATCGCGCATTCGAGCCTGATCCCCGCCGGCGAGACGGTGCTCGACACCACCCATGTGTACGCGCTCGGCGAGGCGCTCGACGCGAGTCACACCCGCTCATCGCCCGCCCACGGGCCCGCAGCGGGCAATGACGGCTGGTCCGCGAGAGCCATCGAGTTCAAGTTCGACGACGAGGCCGCGCCCGGCGAGGAGCCGACGCTCCACATCAAGCAGGCCCGGCCGTACCCTGGGCGCGAAAACCGCTAAGGCGTGTCCGCCCGTTGTTTGCGCGAGCGGTGACAGGGCTGTAACAAGCTTGTCACTCCGGGTACCATGTTCGGCCGTGGTCGCGGGGTCAACGGCGCCCCCGACTCGTTTTTGGTCTCGTCTTCTGCTCGCACTTTTGCCCGTTTTCATGGGGGTCTTATGTCGACTGTCACGGCGAATCAGATCGACCGGCGAGAATTCAAGTACCTGATCGACGTGTCGACGGCGGCGGCGGTGCGTGCTGCGATCCGTCCGTTTTGTGCCATCGACCCGTGGGCGGCCAGGAACCCGCGGGGGGTCTACACGATCGAGAGCATCTACCTCGACAACCCGGGCCTGTCGCTGTTCTGGGCCAACGAGCACGAGCAGGTCGACCGCATCAAGGTGCGCGTGCGCAGCTACGCGGGCGTCCCCGGCAGCCCGGTATTTTTCGAGGTCAAGCGCCGGATCAACGACGTCATCTCGAAGTCGCGGGGCAAGGTCCCGCGCGCGCTGTACAGCGAGCTGCTCACCGACCCCGCGGCGAAGATCCCCGACGCGATCGGGCCCAGGGACCGCAACGCGGTCGAGCGCTTCCTGGCGATCCATCGCGGGATGCAGCTGCGGCCGTTCACGATGGTCCGCTATGAGCGCGAGCCGTATTTTAGCCGCATCGACGACTACGCGCGCGTCACCTTCGACACCGCGATCCGGGCCCAGGCGACCGACCACTACTCGTTCGACCTCCCGGCCCGCGGCTGGCGTGCGCTCGACGACGCGGTCACGCAGCGCACGCTCGAGTCGCTGGTCGTGCTCGAGCTCAAGTTCACCGCCGCGGTCCCGCTGTGGCTGGTCAACATCGTCGAGCGCCTGAATCTGTCGCGGCGGTCGTTCTCGAAGTACGGCACCTCGATCCGGGCGCATTACCAGCAGATCGACAGCCGCACCGCGCGCCTCGCAGGAGGATGGCGATGAACGGCCCGGATCTGTGGTCGCTCGGCGTCAGCGAGCCGCTGGCGTTCAAGGCCGCGGCCCTGTCGCTGCTGCTGGCCTTTGGTCTCACGCAGGCGCTCGGCGTGGTCTACGTGTGGACCTTTCGCGGCATGTCGTACTCGCAGGGCCTGGTCCACGCGATCGTGCTCGGCAGCATCATCGCGTGCATGCTGATGCTGGCGATCGGCAACAGCATCGCCGCCGGCCTCGGCATCGCCGGCGGCCTGGCGATCATCCGCTTTCGTACCGCGCTGCGCGACCCGCGAGACATGATGTTCGTGTTCGCCGGGCTCGGGGCCGGCATCGCGTCGGGCCTCGGCGCCCACGCGGCCGCCGTCTGCGGCACGATCTTGTTCTGCCTCGCGGTCATGCTGTTGACGGCCAGCGAGTTCGGCAGCCAGCGCCGCTTCGACGGGCTGCTGCGCTTTCAACTGCCGGCCGGCGCCGACGAGGCCGCCGTCATGGCGCTGCTGCGCCAGCACACCCGCTTCGTCGCGCTCGTGACCCTGCGTGAGGTGGCCCAGGGCGCGGCGATGGAGCACGCGTACCAGGTCCGCCTCGGTGACAACAAGCATCGCGTCGCGCTGGTGCGCGCGCTCGAGACCCTGCCGGGCGTGCAGGACGTCTCGTTGCTGCTGCAAGAGCCCACGGTGGAGCTGTGATGCCCGAGTGGGTCCGGACCAGGTTGTTGCCGTGCGCCGTATGGGGCACGACCATGCTCGCGGTCGCGTGGCTGTGGCAGGACGTGCGCCACGAGAACGCCGTCGGCTTCGCGCTCGGGACCCAGTACACGGTGGCGCCCTCGGAGCCCGGCCGGCTCGGCGTCGTCGCGGTGGCGGCCGGCCAGCGCGTGCGCGCAGGCGAGGTCGTGGCGACCCTGGACGCCCACACGATCGACGCCGAGCTGACGATCCTCGCCGCCGAGCGCGACCGCCTCGAGGCCGAATTGGTCGCGGTGCGCTCCGACAGCTCCATGCGCCTCG
>JAYUXQ010000547.1:0-10920 GCA_043752905.1 Nannocystis sp.
CGGTTCAGGCTCCGCCAGCACCACCTCCACCGCAAGCGGCACGACCGGCACGACCGGCACCGCCACCGACACCGCGCCGACCGGCACCGGCGGCTCCGCCAGCGGCAGCTCCGGCGAGGCCAGCACCGACCCGCTGCTCACCACCACCCAGGACCTCACGACCACCGGCACCACTACCGTCGTCCCCGACACCGCGACCACCACCGACGCGACCACCACCGACGCGACCACCACCGACGCGACCACCACCGGCGACACCACCGGCGCGCCGCAGCCCATGACCGCCGAGCTGAAACACTACGCTGACCCCATGCAGTGCGACTTTCCGTTCTGGTGCGTCTCCGGCGGGGACATCAACAAGCCGGGCACCGCCGAGAACTGGGAGGCCGAGTGCTTCGATGCCCCGTTCGCGCCGCCGTTCACCGTCACCCGCGTGGGCTTCGCCGTGTTCGGCAGCAAGGGCGACCCGAAGGCCAGCCTGGAATTTCATGCCTACGACATGGACGCCCAGGCGCCGGTCATGGAGCCGTTTCACGTGCGCGCGCTCGGGGTCATCGCCAGCGCCGGCTACCGCGACTTCACGCTCGACCCGCCGGTCGTCGTCGACGCCCAGCGATTCTGCATCAGCGTGCATTCCGGCTCGGAGTTCGGCTCCCAGCTCGGCCTCGGCCTCGACGACGTGCTGGCGCCCCCTGGCCAGACCTTTGTCGGCATCAACGGCCCCTCGGGCTGCGACGTCGGCAAGTTCACCGACCTCTCCACCATCGACGAATCCTCGAAGACCCAGTGGTGCATCGACGCCACGATCAGCACAGCCCCCTGAGCTCCCGCCGACCGCCGGCACCCACGATCCAGATTCGCGCCGGCCGGGGCCCGGGCGGGGCCCGACCGGCATCGTGGCGGGCGCGAATATCCCCTGTCGCCGCGGCTCGTAGGTCGGGGCGCGACCCCCCCGGAAAAGATCGCAATTGACGTCCTCGTCATTTCCTACGATGCTGCCTGCCTGCCACGCCTCGTCGGCGTGGCGATGGTCCGGAGGTGCACTTTGGAGCGGGCATACAGATGGATGGCGGTCGCCGTCATGCTCGGCGGTGGATGTCATGATGATGGCAACGACGGCGATTCGGGATCTTCGCAGGGCAGCGAGACCGGAGACCCGACCGAGGGCGAACCTTTGGGCCCGTCCGGGCCGATGCCGCTGCGGCGGCTCAACCAGGTCGAATACAACAACACGGTGCGCGACCTCCTGGGCGATGTCAGCCGCCCCGCGGACGACTTCACGCCCGACACGCCCGGCGAGTCCGGCTTCGCGCTCGCGCCCATCGTCACAGAGGTGCCCGCGCGCGACCTGATGCGCGCCGCCGAGAAGCTCGCGCTGACGGCCGTCCAGGACCTCGGCAAGCTGGTGTCCTGTGACCTCGCCGGCCAGGAGCTCGCGTGCGTCCAGGAGTTCGTCGAGAAGTTCGGGCGCCGGGCGTTTCGCCGGCCGTTGCAGGCCGACGAGGTCAGCGAGCTCGTCGAGCTGTTCAAGCACGCGCGCGGCGAGCTCGGGCTCGATGTCGCCGGCAGCATGGGCAACCTGTTGCAGGTCATCTTGCTGTCGCCGCGGTTCCTCTATCACTGGGAGCTCGGCCCGGCCGCGCCCACGGTCGACGGCGGCGCGATCGCCCTCAACGACCACGAGCTGGCCGCGCGCCTGTCGTACTTCCTCTGGGCCACGATGCCGGACGACGCGCTGTTCGCAGCGGCGGACGCCGGCGAGCTGCGCGACCCCGCCGGCTTCGAGAAGCAAGTGCGCCGCCTGATCGCCGACCCGCGCGCGCGCGACGCGGTGTTCTCGTTCCATTTGCAGTGGCTCAACCTCACCAGTTTTCAAAGCGCCGAAAAGGACGGGAGTCTATTCCCGCAATACGGCGTCGACGGCGTCAAGCAGTCGATGTACGACCAGCTCCACGCGTTCGTCAACCACGTCGTGTTCGACGCCGGCGGCAGCCTCGATCTGCTGCTGACCGCGGATTACACATTCGCCGACGAGCGCCTCGGCAATGTCATCTACTTCGTGCCCGGCTTCGGCCCGGAGATGACCCGCATGGAGCTCGACCCCGAGAAGCCGCGCGTCGGCGTCCTCGGCCTGCCGATCGTGCTCGCCACGCATTCGTTCTTCGGCGCGACCTCGCCGGTGAAGCGCGGCAAGATGATCCGCGAGCGGCTGCTGTGCCAGCCGTTGCCGCCGCCGCCGCCGAACGTCAACAACACCCCGCCGATGGCCGACTTCGGCAACACCACGCGCGGCATCTACGACAAGATCCTCGCCCAGAAGGACTGCGCGGGCTGCCACGAACTGATGAACCCGCTCGGGTACGCCTTCGAGAACTTCGACCCGCTCGGCCGCTGGCGCCCGAGCGAGTTCGGCGAGCTCATCGACCCCTCGGGCCACATCGCCGGCATCCCGGGCGACCCGACCTTTAATAACGCCACCGAGCTCGCCAACCTCCTCGCGGACAGCGACGAGGTCCGGCGCTGCGTCGCCACCCACTGGCTGCGTTACGCGCTGCAGCGCAAGGAGATCACGGCCGACGCCGACGCGCTCGCCGAGATCAATCAGAAGTTCGAGGACGCCGACTACGACATCCGCGAGCTGATCCTCGCCGTGGCGCTCTCGCCGGCGTTTCGCAGCCGCACCCCGTCCGAGGGAGAGGAGCTGGCCCCATGACCCTGATCCACACTTCGAGGACCCGCCTGTCGCGTCGCAACCTGCTCGCCGGCCTCGGCGCCAGCGGCATGTTGCTGCCCCTGCTCAACGCGCAGACCACCCACGCCGGCCCGATGGGCGACGGCTGGCCCAAGCGCCTGATCGTCGTCGTCTCGCCCAACGGCGTGCTCGCGCCGACATGGTTCCCGCTCGGCACCGGCTCCGACTTCGCGCTGCCGCAGAGCACCCTGCCGCTCGACCCCTACAAGCAGGACCTGATCTTCCTCAAGGGTGTCAACATTCAGTCGTTCAACGACGACGGCGCCGCCGGCAACATCCAGGGCGGCTACAACGCGCATTACGCCGGACCGGCGCTGCTCAGCGGCGCGCCCTATCAGCCGGTCGGCGACAAGAACACCCCGACGATCGTCACCCTCGATCATCACATCGCCAACGCGATCGCCACCCAGGCGGCGCTGCCGTTCAAGACCCTGACCCTCGCCGGCTGGTACGCCGGCTACGACCTGCACTCGTATATCTCGTTTAGTGAGCCGACGGTGCCGTCCGTGCCCGAGGGCAGCCCCTACAAGCTGTTCGAGACCCTGTTCGCCAGCGGCATGCTCGACGCGCTCGACCTCAAGGAGCTGCGCTCGCGCCGGGCCAGCATCCTCGACTTCGTCGGCAAGGACCTCGAGCGCTTCGGCGGCCGCCTCGGCAGCGAGGACCGCATCAAGGTCGAGGCCCACCTCGCGGCCATCCGCGCGATCGAGCAGCAGAACAGCGCCGACAGCGGCGCCAGCTGCATGCCGCCCAGCATGGTCGCCGACCTCGACCCCGGCCAGTTCCAGAACGCGCCGGATCTGTTTCGCATGCAGATGGACATGATGGTCGCCGCCCTCGCCTGCGACCAGACCCGCGTGATCACCTTTCATATGGACTCGCAGGGGGACGGCGGCCGCTGGAGCTGGATGGGCCCGGAATTCCAGGAGCCCGGCGACACCTACCCGGACCGCAGCCACCACGACATCACTCACCACGAGAACGATGACGAGGTGCACGGCCTGCGCAAGACCCTCGCCGAGCAGTGGTACATGCAACAGCTCGCGTACCTGATCGGCCGGCTCAAGGCGGTCCCCGAGGGTACCGGCACGCTCCTCGATCACACCGCCGTGATGTACATCAATCAGATGGGCTCGGGCTCCGGCCACCACACCAACAGCAACCCGATCGTCATCGCCGGCAGCTGTGGCGGATACCTCAAGACCGGCCAGAGCCTCGATTACACGCTCAAGCCGATCCCCCACAACGGCGTGCTCGCGGCCCTCGCCAACGCGATGGGCGTGCCGACCGAGACCTTCGGCGACCCCCGCTACGGCGGCGAGCTGACCGATATCGTCGCCTGACGGCGCCGCCGACGGGCGACGATATCCCATGACTTCTCGCCCGCACGCGACCTCGCGACGGGCTTGCGTCGGTGGTCCGCGCTGACTCAGCCGCCGGCCTTGCGCGCGCGGAGCTTGGCGCCCTCGACCGCGAAGCTCTGCGCGAACTTCGTGCTCATGCGACCCCCGGTCGTGAAGCTGTAGGTCACGAAATTGTAGGCGTCCTCATCGACCATGCCCGGCGGGTCCTTCTCCCACCCACTGACGACCACGCCGCCGTCCGGACCATCCGCCAGCTTCGGCGCCGCGAACTTCGGCACGCCCGGGAATTCGAAGGCCGCGCTCGGCTCGCTCAGGAAGCGGCTGCTAAACTCCTGCGCGACCTCCTCGACCCAGCCACGGGCCAGCGCCTGCTTCTGCTCGCCGGTCGCGCTGGCGAAGTCGCGGGTCGCGAGGCCGGCGACCTCGCCATCGGTGGCATAAAATTTTCGGTCGACGAACAGCGCCTCGCCGGCGCAGCCGCGGTCATGCGCGAAGGTACCGAGCACGACCACCCGCGGGAAGCTGGCCGGCCACGCGACGCAATCGTGCTCGTCCGGCTCGCGGCCGGTGGCCTCCTCCCACGCCTTGACCACCGCGGCGCGATCGTCGGGTGCGAACGCCGGGGTCGGCTGCTTCGTGGGCGCGGCCGGTCCGGTCCGCGCCACGGCGGGGCCGGCCGGGTCCACCGTCCGCGGACCAGGCGTGGCGACCTCGGGGTGCGAACACGAGAGACCGAACGCGAGGAACACGAGCACGAGACGTGGCATGGCCCGGCATCCTATCACAGACCTTACGTCATGCCGGGACCGCGCACACCCCGACGTTCACGAACCCGGGCGGCAGCGCGTCCCCTGCATACCACGAGACGCAGCTCTGGCCCGCGCCGGGGCACGCGGCGTCCGGATCGGAGAGGTCACAAAATGGCAGACAGCAGCCAGCGGCGTTCGGGTCGCACTCGGCCCCCGCCATGGAGTCGACGCACGCGAGGCCCACGTCGCAGGCGTTCGCCAGCTTGCACGGGTCGAAGGCCTGACCCTGCGCGTTCGAGGCATCGAACATGCATATGAACGTACTCCCGGCCGGGACACACACGCCGTCATCGGCGCAGGCCTGGAGCAGCGGATCGCACGCCGGCAGACACACGTTGAGCACGCTGTCGTTCACGGTCGCGCAGTCCAACTCGGCCTCGTTCGAGCACATCGGTGACGCCGCGGTGCCCGTACACAGCTCGACGCAGATGCCCTCGTGGGTCTCCTCGTCGACATCCCAGCACATGGCGCCCTTTCGACAGTCGTCGACGCCGCTAAAGCCGTCCTCTGCAATACAGGCCTCCCCCGGTGCGCCGTCGCCGGTGACCGGGGCGCAGATGGTGGTGTCCCACGAGGTGTCGCCAATGCTGGTCTTGGCGGCGCACTTGGAGCCGTCCGGACAGTCCTGTTTGAATACATCACAGATCGTGCAGCGCCACTCCAGCCCGTCGCCGAGGCCGTCGATATTCGCCCCACAGGATTCCCCGACCGAATCGTCACAGATGAAACCACAGGTGCTGTCCTCGCCGGTCCCGGAGGTCGTGTCGATGACTGGCCCGGAGGTGGTCGAGGTGGTCGCGGTGATCGCCGAGGTGGTCGAGCCGCCGCCGGTTCCGCTGGTCGGTACCGCGTCTGTCGTCGGCGGCGCACCGCTCCCGGCGTCCCCGCTGGTGGTCGCCGGCTCCTCGTCTGGCGGAGCCGGACCGCAGGCCAGGCCCAGGACGATATACAGGAAGCAAACGAGGGGCCTGGGTTGGATCCCGGCGGATCCGCTGCGGACATGCACGGGTCGATCGAAGCGTCCCGATCCGCCGAGCGCCAGCGCTGTTTATGCGCGCTCGCCGGGTCAGCCTCTCCCGTGATCGCGGCGGGCTCACCGCTGTCCGGTGCTCGTATGCTCGCGATCCATGGGACGCACCAACCGTGCCGGGACCCTCATATCCGCGTTGCAGCGCTCCGACCACGCGTCGCGGTCAGGTGCGGGCGCTATGGTGTGACGCGCTCCGCGGGACCGGGCGGGGCCTGGAAGCCGCCGGCCCGGTAGGTGAGCACCAGCGTGTCGCGATGTCCGCGGACGTCGTCGGTGAGCGGCTGGATCGGTGTGCTCTCATGGATGACGCGGGTGTCGTCGAGCAGCAGGGCGGTCCACGGCGTATCGAGGGAGAAGCGCACGCCATGGGGCCCTGCTGCCTCGAACACGCGGGTCTCGCCGCCGGTGATCGCGTGCCGGCCGACGAGGATCACCGCGACGAAGTCGACCCCGTCGCGGTGGGCGCCCTCCGGGGTCGGGCGGCCGACGCCCTCCGACGTGTCGATGCGAAACGGGTGAGCCTCGACGTACCAGCGCCCGCCGGCCGGCGAGCGCACGCCCGCGACGCAGCGTCCGAGATTGCTGAGCAGGTCGCGCCATACGACCGCGCTCGCCATCCGCGGATCGATCGGCTCGAACCACCGCTCGAGGCCGCCGTGCAGCGCGTTATATGAAGTCGACTGCCAGTGCGGTCGGTGCGAGACCTCGGTGATCCGAGCCTCGTGCTCGTCGACGTGCACCACGGCACAGCCGTGCCGGCGCAGACGATAGCGGCCGAGGTCGCGCAGGTAACGGTCGTGCGGCAGGTCGTCCCAGAACGGCGCGAGCGCGGCGAGGTCCGCGAGCGAATGACCGGTCAGCCGCGCCAGCGCCGGCGGCGTGAGGACGGCGAAGCCCTGGGAGACGAGGCGGGCGCGGGCGTCGGCTGCGGTCAGCGCGTGGTCGAGGTCGATGAGCACGGGCCCGCATCGTGCCCGCTGTCGGCCGGATCTCCAACCGCTTCATGCCGGGCGGCGACCGATCGCGCCTCGCTCCATCCGCTACGGGTTGGGCCCGTTCACCGCGCGCCACAGCAGCAGCGTGCCATCGGCTTGCCTGCGATAGAGCTGCAGGAACCAGCTGTCGATCGGCACCGCGGGGTCGCCATTTTTGGGTGAGAACACGCCCACCGTCCGACCTCGCACGACCACGAGATCCCCGAACGCCGTGACTTCGTGGATCTCTGGCGAGGTCTCCACATGAAATTTCTCGAACCTGGCCAGCCAGAACGTGCGAATGGCCGTCGTGCCCACGACTGGCGGCTGCGAGGACCCCAGGATGAGCGCGTCGGGCAGATAGAGCCCCAGGAGCCGATCGACGTCGCCGGCGGCCATGTCCCGGTAGGCCTGCGCCAGGCGGGCCTCGACAGATCGATGGTCGCTGTCCGCGGATGTGCACCGATTCAAGCGCTGCCTCGCTTCTTCGCGTCGTCGAAGTAATATATGTACGACCCGCCGGTGGCGCTCGCCCACCATGCCTGCATCTGGTGTTCGTCCATCACGCCCCAGTCGGGGGCCTCCGTGATGAGCGCCCGGCCGAGGGTCTTGCCGAGGGCGATCTGCTGGTCCGCCCTGATCCGCGCCTCCTCATTCCATGCGTTGAGCGCCGCCTCGACCGAGGTATGCGACGCGAGCGCGGCGGCCAGGGCGACCGCCTGTTGCTGCGCCTTGAGTGCGCCCGCGGCCACGTGCGGCCGCGCGATCGAGCTCGCGTCGCCCAGCAGGCACACCCGACCCTGCACGAAGCTCGGCACGTGCAGGTCGAACGAGACCTGCATGAAGGGCTCGGCGGTGGCGATGATGGCGTCGGCGAGGGGTCGGCGTAGCATCGCCCGGGCGCGGTCGTGCAGGAAGCGCCTGTGCTCGTCGCTGGCCCCCCCGCGGGGCAGCGAGCCCTCGTGACGTTGCTGGTGTCGGTCGGTGAGGAGCCACGGCAGGTCCTGCGGCGCGGCGACGTGATACCAGGCCCAGTTGAGGAGCCTGCGCCCCGGGACCAACTCGCCGCGATGTCCGGGTACCAGGTATGCGATGCACAGGCCCGAAGCATGCACGGCCCACTCGCAGGTCCCCCGGAGCTTGCGAAACTCCTCCGGTGCGCGCGCCTCCTCGACGAGCCCGCGAAACACCACATATCCGGTATAGGCCTTCGTCGCGGCGGGGAACAGCGCGGCCCGGCCGAGCGAATCGTAGCCGTCCGCGAAGATCAGCAGATCGAACTCGAAGCTGCGACCATCGTCCAGCCGCGCGACCACCGGGCCCCCGGGTCGCTCCTCGAAGGCCGCCACCGAGCACCCCTGGTGATAGACACCGTCCGGCACCCGCCTTCGCTGCTGGGCGTGCAGCAGCGCCCACTTCACGCCCCCGGCCGCCATCGGGCTGCGCCACAACACGCGCCCTTCATGCGCCGGATCCACGGCCGAGGTCCAGCGCACCACCTCGCACGGGATAAACGGCAGATCGGCGTCGACGAGGTCGTGCGCCTTGAGCCAGTCGAGGTGCGCGAGCGACAGGGAGATGCCGGCGCCACGCTCCTCGAGCGCCCCGCGCGAGCGCTCGAGCACGGTCACCGCACAGCCGACGCGGGCGAGCATGATCGCGGCGGTGCACCCCGCGATCGACCCTCCGACGATCCCCACGCGACACCCCGTCGCGGATCCGAGCTCAGTCGCCATCTGCCCCGAAGACCACCACCGAGATATTGCCACCGAATCCGAGGCCCACCTGAAGCGTGATACCGCCGTCGTAGATCTGGGGATTACGCGCGAGCTGCGGATGCGCGTCCGCGCCCGGGACCAGCTCCGGCACCGGGAGGAGACCCTCACGATACGCCCTCGACAGCGCGACCGTGTCGAGCAGCGCCGCGGCGCCCATGCAGTGTCCCATCAACGGCTTGAGGCCGTAAGCCGTCACCTGCGGGCCCAGGTGGGTCAGGACAGCGGCGTCTGCGTCGTAGCACAGGGACGACCCGGAGGCGTGCGCCGCGAAGTACCGGACCGTGGACGGCTCGACCTTCGCCATCTCCAGGGCATCGTCGACGATCCGCAGCATCTCTGCGTGGTCGGGGTTGATGGAGACCGGGTGATAGGCGTCGTTGCCCATCACCGACGACAGCACGCTGACATAGCGCGAGGCGACGGGCCTCGACGTCAACACCATGGCCGCGACCCCCTCACCGAGCACGAAGCCGCGCGAGTTGGACTGGAAGGCCCTGCAGACCTCCTTGGGCGGTGCGTCGTGGACCAGCGGGCCGAGCGACGCGAACAGCCGCATCTCCTCCCCGTCGAAGCCGACGTCCGCGCCGACGACGATCACATCGGTCAGGTCTCCACACGTCAGCAGGCGTTGCGCGACCGCCACCGCGTGCAGGCCCGAGGCACAGGCAGCGCTGACGACCATCGACGGCCCATGAAACCCGTGGCGCACCATCACGTCCCCGGACGGCTTGGTCCACGCCTGCTCGACGTAGGCGCGACGTGGCCGGAGCGTGTCCCAGGCCAGGTACCGGGCGCGAAACAGCTCGAGGTCGCCGCGCGTCGTCGCGTGCACGATGCCGACGCGTGCACCGGGGACCCAGCCGGACCGCTTCGCGTCGGCGAGCGCCTCATCGACGGCGAACGCGAACGCTTGCTGGTACCTGGTCGAGCCGGTGCCTGGGGCGTCCCTGTCGAGGATCCTCGGGTCCTCGGGGACCCGCGCGAACCAGCAAGGTGCCGGGAATCTATCACCCAGATCCGGGTGCAGGGTCGCGGCGGACACCCCGCTCTTGAGCCCCGACCACAGCGCGTCGATGCCCCACCCGTACGCCGTCACAGCCCCGACTCCAACGATTGAAGCATGATCGATCGACATAAATCGTAGTCCTGTCCAGTTGCTATCATCTCGTCGTGGCCATGCGCGACGATGAACTTCCACCGGCGGGTCAGCCACCGGGCCCGGTCCATTTTTAAAAGTGCGGCGTAAACCGCCGCTGTCATCGCTCCACTGGCCGCATCACGAGCGGCCGCATCACGAAGCGGAAGCGTCACGAAGCAGCCGCGTCGGCCCGGCCGAGGCCAAAGATCGTTCGCGCCTCCTCGACCGTGGCCGGCCGCCGCCCGATGTTGCGGATCAGCCCCACCGCACTGTCCACGATCTCGCCGTTGTTGCGCGCCATCTCGCCGCCCGGCAAATAGGTGTGGTCCTCGAGCCCGCAGCGGATGTTGCCGCCGAGCACCAGCGCCGCCGCCAGCATCCGCCACTGCCCGTGGCTGACCGCGATCACCCCCCACTCCGAGCCGGCCGGCATGATGCGGGTCTGCAGCTGGAGCGCCTCGACGTGCGCCGGAGCGCCGCCGAGCACGTTGACGATGAACGAGAAGTCCAGCGGAGGCCGCAGCAGTCCCATGTCGATGAGCGGCCATACGCCCTGGGTGTGCCCCGAGTCGAAGCATTCGAGCTCGGGCTTCACGTCCACCTCGTTCATCGCGGCCAGTAGCCGCCCGATCTTCTGGTAGGTGTTCGGAAACACCATGTCGAAGTCGAAGCTCTTGCGCGCGCGGGAGTACTTCGAGTAGTTCATCGTCCCCACGTTGAGGGACGCGATCTCCGGGCGGCTCTCCCGGATATACGTGCACTGCTCGTCGACCGCCTCCAGGATGGTCCCCGTCGAGAAGTTGAGGAGGATCGGGCAGCGCTTGCGCACCTCCGCTTTGATCTCCGCGAACACGGCCGGCGAGGCCGTCGACGAGCCGTCGTCGTTGCGAGCATGGATGTGCGCCACCGCGGCCCCGGCCTCATATGCGCGCCTCGCCTCCTCGGCGATCTCGACCGGCGTATAGGGGATCCCCGCGCACTGCTTGCGAGTCGCCAGCAGCCCATTCACCGCGCAGGTCACGACACAGATATCGGGATCGCGCGCATTCGGATCCCTCGGCTCCCCATTGAACGT
>JAYUXQ010000548.1:0-4471 GCA_043752905.1 Nannocystis sp.
TTCGGCAACATCATGGTCGAGGAGACCGACCGCACCCTCGCCCAGTGGAAGGGCGACGAGACCCGCGACCTCGGCCGCGACATCATGGCGATGACCCTGCGCAGCGTCAGTCGCTGTCTCTTCGGTCAGGACTCCGCCGGTGAGGTCGACGCCGTCGCCCGCGCGATGCTCACCTTCCAGGCCGAGTTCGCCAGCGTCGACATCATGCCATCGTGGCTGCCCACCCCGCAGAAGATCCGGTTTCGTCGCGCCCTCGCCACCATCGATCGCATCGTCTTCGCCATGATCGACGCCCAGCGCGACGAGGCCACCGCCACCACCGGCCACCTGCTCGCCCTGCTCGCCTCCGCGATCGACAGCGAGGGCGACGGCGCCGGCCTCAAGCGCGAGGAGGTCCGCGATCAGCTCGTCACCCTCTTCCTCGCTGGCCACGACACCACCTCGTACGCGTTGCTGTGGACGATGACCCTGCTCGCCGGCCACCCCGAGGCCACGAAGACCCTGACCGGCGAGCTCGACGCCGTGCTCGCCGGCCGCCTCCCGACCCTCGAGGACCTCCCGCGCCTCACCTACACCGAGCAGGTCATCAAGGAGGCGATGCGCCTGTATCCCCCCGCCTACGTGCTCGGTCGCCGCGCCGCGGCCGACACCGAGATCGGCGGTTATCCGGTGCGCGCCGGCAGCGAGGTCATCGCCTGGACCTTCATGACCCATCGAGATCCTCGGTGGTTCCCCGAGCCCGAGACCTTCCGCCCCGAGCGCTTCGCCCCCGGCGCCGAGGCCAACCTCCCGCGCCTCACCTACCTGCCCTTTGGGGCAGGTCCCCGCGCCTGCATCGGCCGCCAGTTCGCCATGATCGAGGCCCAGCTGATGCTCGCCCGCATCTATCAAAAGTTCACCCTCGAGCTCGCCCCCGGCCACAAGGTCGAGCCCAGGTTCCGCATCACCCTCATGCCCAAACACGGCCTGCGCGCCCGGCTACACGCCCGCCAGCCCTGACGAGCAGTACAGCTCCACATCATGGCCGACTGGGCTCGTATTCGTAGTACCCTCGCGCCGTGCTCCGAAGACTCCTCGCCCCGCTCCTCCTCGCGGCATGCTCCACCGCCACCGCTCCGCCCCCGGCTGCGCCGGCCCCCGTGCTCCCGAGCGCCGAGCGTGACTTCGACGGCGACGGCCTCGTCGACCCGCGTGACCGCTGCCCCCGCGACCCCGGCGAGGCCCCGCTCGGCTGCCCCGACAAGGACTTCGACGGCGACGGCCTCAAGGCCAGCGTCGACAAGTGCCCGCAGGTCGCCGGCCCGGCCCCCGATGGTTGCCCGCTGCCGGACGCCGACAACGACGGCGTCGCCAACGACGACGACAAGTGCCAGGGCACCTTCGAGACCCTCAACGGCTTCCAGGACCGCGACGGCTGCCAGGACGAGATCCCCAGGGACCTGACCCGGATCACTGGCACGATCAAGGGCGTCGTATTCGACACCAACGCCGACACCCTCAAGGCCAGCTCGAAGCCCGCGCTCGACCGCGTCGCCGACGTGCTCAAGCGCTACCCCGACGTCCGCGTCGAGATCTCCGGCCACATCGACAACACCATGAAGGTCGACCCCGCGAGCGAACCCTCGCTGCGCCGCGCCGAGGTCGTCAAGCAGTACCTCGTCGAGCACGGTATCGAGGACAGGCGCCTCGAGGTCCGTGGCGCCAGCGCGAACGAGCCCCTCGACAGCAACAAGACCGCCTCCGGCCGCGCCCGCAACCGTCGCATCGAGTTCACGATCCTCGTCCAGTGACGCCCCCGTGCGCTCGCCGGCGCGCGTCGTGGGCCGCCAGCGAACACGCTATCGTGCGCCGATGAACCGACGCACGCTCGCCCTGCTCCTCGCGCACCTCACCGCCTGCTCCGGTGGCGACGACGTCACCGCAGGCGGCAGTGAGGCCGGCAGCGCCGACACCGGCAGCACCAGCGCCCCCGTCACGTCCACCACCGAGACCGGGTCAGGCAATGGCACCGACACCACCGCGACCACCGCGACCACCGGCGACCCGCCGACCACCGGCGACGACAGCACCACCGGCGGCCCTGCGTACTGCGACGGCTGGCAGACCGACGCGGGCGACCCCTACCTGACCCTGCACAACAAGGAGGCCGTCGTGCTCGCCGACGGCGGCACCCTCCCGCTCGAGTGCGGCGGCCAGGGCATTTTCATGTTCGGCCTCTACGCCGAGTTCGGCGGCTTCCTGCCGACCAGCGACATCATCGACTTCGCGGTCGTCGTTGACGTCGAGGGTTTCAATGACAACCCCGAGGGCCACTTCTACAGCGCCGACCCCATCGGCTACTACGTCGGCTGCGAGCCAATCAGCGGCGGCCCCACCGGCGTCGTCCCCATCTTCACGCTCGACAACCTCGACGACCTCACCGCACTCGACGGCAAACCAGCCGACATCCACGTCGTCATGCACACCGATGAAGGCGACGTCACCGTCGACTTCTCCGTCGTGCTCCTGGTCCAAAAGGACGACAGCTGGGCCTTCTGCGGCGGCTGAGCTACCCTCGGCGCCATGCATGGCTTTGACCTCCCGATAAACCGCCGTGTGCTGGCCGCCAGCGCCGTTCTACTGATGAGTTGCGGACCCGAGACCGACGACAGCGCCAGCAGCACGACCACCTCGACCACCTCTGACACCGGCGATACCTCCGACGCCGCCACCGACCTCGTGCTCGACCCCGCCTCGCTCGTCTTCTTCGAGCTCCCGATCAATTCGCTCCGCTACGCCGTCGGCGGCTTCGACCCCGCGCAGCACACCTGCGTCACCGTGATCTTCTTCGACGACCTCGCCACCAGGCGCTGCGACGACTTCCAGACCGGCGACACCAACGGCGTCCCTTACGTCTTCATCGCCCCAAACGCCGCCCCGCCGTGCATGGACTGGGGCTACGGCGGCAACGTCACGCTCGACGCGGCGACCGGCTGCGTCGAGCTGACCTCGCACGACCCCCTGACGATCGCCCTCGACATGATGCTGACCGTCAGCGGCGCCCCATTCACCGGCACGATCACCGTCGCCAGCCCGTGACCCGGCTCAGCACACCCCGCCAGCGTCCGCACGCCGCCGCGATCAATCTCGCCGCAGCAAGAACTCCTGCACCTTGCCGTCGGCGCTGCGATAAATCAGCGCCCGCGCGCTCGTGCCCGCGAATTCAAACCGCAGCGAGGCCACCTCCATCCCGCCGCGCTCGCCCAGGCGCTCGACCACCACCAGGCTCGGCTCACCGAGCGCCCTCAGCCGCGGCGCCGCCTCCTGCAGCCTCGCCTCGTCGAGAAATTTCGAATATGCCTCCCCGAGCGCGCCGCGGTCGACCACCCCGGCCTGGAGCTGATGCAGCATCGCCAGCCCCGTCTCGCGCGGTCCGGCCCCCGCCACCGTCGGTCGCGGCCGGTCGGCCTCGATCAACAGCGACAGCAGCTCACCGTGCAAGCCACCGCCGTCGACGAAGTCGGCGTTGGCGAGCATGATCACCGCCGAGCGCGTGCGGGGGATCATCGCGTTCCACGCCAAAAACCCGCTGACCGCCCCGCTGTGCTGCACGATCGTCTCGCCGCCGCGGCGCCCGACCGCCACCCCGCAGCCGTAGTCGGTCAGCTCGCCGGTCGTCAGCGTACGCGGCGTCGTCATGCGGTGCCATGAATCCGCGGCGAGCAGCCGCCCGTCGATCAGCGCCAGATCCCAGCGCGCCAGGTCCGTCGCCGTCGCGTAGATCGCACCGGCCGCGTGCATCCAGCCCGCGGCCTCGGGCCCGGCCGGCCGCGGCTCACCGAGCGCGAAGGTCGTGTAGCCGGTCGCCAGCCCCGGCGTGTCCGCGGGCGCCATGAAGAACGATCGGTGCATCCCCACCGGCCCGAAGATCCGCCCTTTTAAGAATTCCTCGAAGCTCTGGCCGCTGACCGCCTCGACCACCCGCCCCGCGAGCACGAAGCCGGTGTTGCTGTACGACCAGCGCGCGCCCGGCTCGAAGTCCAGGGCCCCGCCCGCGTACTCCCGCAGCAACGCGTCCGGGTCGATCGGCCGGGTCATGCGCTCGTCGACGAAGTCGAGCGGATAATAATCCGGGTACCCCGACACGTTCGTCAGCAGGTCATATAACGTGATGTCCGCCGCGCGCGCCAGCTCCGGCCGATATGTCGACACCTTGTCCTCGAGCCTCAGCTTCCCCTCCTCGGCCAGCAGCAGCACGCTCGCGCACGTGAACTGCTTGGTCACCGAGCCGATCGCGAACACCGTGTCGTCGTCGACCGCCTCACCCTTCTCGAGCGAGCGCTTGCCGTAGCCGCGCGCCAGCACCACCTCGCCGTCGCGCACGATCGCCAGCGACAGCCCGACGAAGCCCTTCTTCTCGACCTGCGCCCGCACGTACGCGTCGATCGCCTCGACCTCGAAGCGCTCCGGACGCGGCACGCTCCTCGGCACC
>JAYUXQ010000549.1:0-1709 GCA_043752905.1 Nannocystis sp.
GACGGTGCGCCGGCCAGCTTGCGGGTCGCCGAGCCGACGACAGGGGTCCGGGCGTCGGGTTTGAAGGCGGACACGGCTTACTCGAGGATCTCGAGGTCGGCACGCTTGCGCAGCTTGGCCGAGGCGGCGCTCAGCAGGGCGCGCATCGCCTTGACCGTGCGTCCCTGCTTGCCGATGACCTTGCCGAGGTCGTCCTTGGCGACCTTGAGCTCGAGCACGATGGTCTGTTCGCCGGCGACCTCGGAGACGCTCACCTCATTGGGGTGGTCGACGAGAGCACGTGCGAGGTACTCGATGAGTTCCTTGAGGGAGATGTTGGGCGGCGACGACGACATGGATGCCTCCAGAGGTGCGAGCAGGCGCGGGAGAACGGGCGCGGGAAGGAACGGGTCGCGGCATCACGACCCGCACAGCATTTCACACCCGGCGCGGCTCGGCAAAACGGGCCGGCGTGCGCTCTTGAGAGCGCAAACGCGGCCCCAGTGGTCGGACTCAGCTGTGGTCGGCTCCCATCCGGAAGCGGTGAGAGCGGATGACGCGTCATCGGATGCTCAGGGGCCGGACCATGAAGGTCCGAGATCCCGGCGTCCGGCCACGACCGACTGACGACCGACTCATCAGGCCTTGGCGGTGGCGGGGGTGGTCCCCTTGGCGGCCTTACGAGCCTTGCGGAGGAGGCGAGCGACGGTGGTCGTCGGGTGCGCGCCCACGCCTTGCCAGTAGCTGACGCGGGCCTCGTTGACGACGACGGTCTCGGCGTGCGGGTCGTAGGTCCCGACGCGCTCGAGGAACCGGCCATCGCGGGGGCTGCGAACGTCGGCGGCGACGATGCGGTAGTAGGGGCGCTTCTTGGAGCCCATCCGGGCGAGCCTGATCTTGACGGCCATGAGTCTGCTGTCCTGCGTATCTCGAAAGAGCGGGGGGCGAAAGGGTGCGAAGGCTAACTGCCGCGGTACCCGCGGTCAAGGTCGAAGCCGATGCATCCGGAGCGCGGCAGCCGCGGCCATGAGACCGCTGCACCCGCCGGCTCCACACCGTACGAGGGATCCTTATAAAGCCTGCCAGCGCGTCCTGGTCGTCTCATGGGCTGGCGCGCCCGTGCGCTTCGTCGCACCATCACGGCCCGGCGCGGGTTCCCGGGCCGATTAAGCTGTCACGTCGCTTCCCCCTGTGCGCCCGCGCGGTCGGTCTCCATCATGCTTTTGTCCCGCCCCAGCCTCCTTCTTCGTCGCTCCCGCGGGAGATCGCCCCTGCTCGCGGCCACGGTCATGGGTCTGTGCGCCTCGGCCACCCTCGCGTGCGCCACCTGCGGCGCGCCCGACGCGACGAGACCTGCGACCACGGTCGAGGCGAAGGTCGAGCCGACACCGGCCGCCGCGCCGCGACTCGCGGTCGACATCTTCGCGTTCGCCCGCGTGCTCGGGACGATCGCCCCGTGCGGCTGCACGACCGAGCCGCTGGGCGGGTTGCAGTACGCGTTCGGCTACATCGAGGCCAACTCGCGCCCGCAGACCCGCCTCGTGCTCGAGCCGGGATCTTTCCTGTTCCCCGACCCGGCCGGGCCCGAGGCCGCGAAGGACGAGCCCGCGTGGGCCCAGGCCGAGCAGCGGGCCTCAGCCCTGCAGACCCGCTTCGCTGGCCTCGGCGCGCAACTGGTCTCGGGCCTCGGACCGACCGACCTCAGCTCGCCGAAAGCCGACCTGGCCCTC
>JAYUXQ010000550.1:0-4467 GCA_043752905.1 Nannocystis sp.
CGAGCTGCTCCGCGGTGAACATGTGTGAGGGCTGGAACGACTCGAGCACGGCGCGTAGTGGTCCGCGACCGAAGCGCCACAGGGTGTCGGGGGTGACGAGCGGGGTGAACCAGGCCTGTCGGTGGGTGAGGCTGTCGACGAGGCGGCGGGCGTGGCCGAGCGAGCGGACGCGGAAGGCGGTACGCAGTTTGGAGAAGTCCTGGGCGTCGAGGGCGGCGCCGACGGGGGACGAGAGGAACAGGCCGCGGACGCGCTCGGGATGCTCGAGGGCGAAGCGCAGGGCGAAGGCGCCACCCATCGAGTTGCCGAACAGGATCGCCGGGGTGTCGGTGCGGCGTAGCAGCAGCTCGGCGACGCCGGCGTAGGCGAGGTCGACGGTCATGGCGCGGTGGCGCGTGGTGCTAAAGCCGTGCGCGGGGGCGTCGGGGGCGAGGATCGGGCCGATCCGCGTGTGCAGGTGCGCGAGCACGCGGGCGAAGGAGGTCGCGTTGGCGCCGAAGCCGTGGAGCATCACCAGCGGCGGCAGGTCCCGGGCTCCGCCAGCCTGGTAATAGTGGAGGTCGCCCGACGAGGTCGTCAGGTTGCCGCTCGTGATGCCGAGGGCGTGGAGGCGACGGCGGATCAGGCGTTCGGCCAGGGGGAGGAGCATGGCGGATGTCCCATGGGACAGGTGATGACAGGTGATGCCGCCAGCTAGTAGGTCGGGCAGGTCCAGGCCTTGGGCGGGCAGTCGGTGCAGCCGCGGCGGCAGGCGCCTCCACAAGTCGCGACGGTCTTGAGGTCGCGGCGGTTCACGTAATAATAGGGGCCGTCGACGGCCGACTGACAGTCGACGCCGAGCAGGTCGCCGCAGCTGCGCTCGAGCTTGCAGTGCTCGCCGAACTGCTTCGTGATCTTGGCGGCGAGGGCGGGGTCGTCGGGGGTCTTCGCCGGGGCCGGCGGCTCGTCGGCGGGGGTCTTCGGGTCGGCGAAGCCGGGGTTGTCGTCGCCGTCGTTGGCGGGTGCCGGTGCCGCCGGTGTCGTGGCGGGGGTGGGCGGCGTGGCGGACGGGGTCGAGGCTGGCGGGCCCGAGCAGGCGCAGGCGAGGAGGAGTGCGAGGGTCAGAGATCGCATGGTGGTCACGGGGCGAGGCGGTCGATCGCGGCGGCGAGGTCGAGGTCTCGCTGGCTCAGGCCACCGTGTTCCCCGGCGTCGTGGGTCGTCAGGGTGATGTCGACGCGGTTGTAGACGTTGAACCATTCCGGGTGATGGTTGACCTGCTCGGCCACCAGGGCGACGCGGGACATGAAGCCCCAGGCGGCGTTGAAGTCGGCGAAGCGGATGCTGCGATGGATCGCGTCGCGGTCGGCGACCGGCTGCCACGCCGGGAGGCGGGCGAGGCCCTCGCTGCGTTCGCGGGTCGTGAGCGGGGCGATCTTCATCATGGCTGGCGTCGTGGCTGGCGTCGTGGATGGCGTCGTGGATGGCGTCATGGCTGGCCTAGAAGTAGTCGGGGTCGTCGGGGGATAGCGCAGGTGCGATGGCGCCGGGCTCCTCCACCTTGTAGGTGGGCTCGGGCTGCGGCGCGGGCGGGATCGTCTTTGCGGGCGCGGGCGGCGGCGGGGGCTGCTTCGCGGGCGGGCGGGCCTGGGCCTCGGGGCGCGGCGCGGGCAGGACCGTCTTCGGGGGCACGGGGGGGTTGGGCTCGGGCTTGGGGTCCGGACGTTTGACCTCGGCCACAGGCTCGGGCTGCTGGGCCTGCTCGGCGAGCGCCATGAAGCTGGCGAGCAGCGACGACGAGGCGGCCGAGGTCGACGAGGCCCGCGAGCGCGTCTCGGGGGCGGAGGGCTCGCGGCGCGGGGGCTCGGCGCGTGAGGGCCCGGAGCGCGGCATGTCCGGGACGGGCGTGCTGTTGAAGCCGCTAAAGACGCCGCGCTCACGGGGTGGTGGCTGCTGGGGCTGGGTATGGGGCGTGCTCGGGCTGCGAGATCGGCCGAGGGCGACCAGGCCGTCTTCCCGGTCCTCGAAGGCGCCGGCGTTGAAGGTGCCGCTGCGGCTGGCGCGGGCGTCGCGATCGTTGCGATCGCGGTCGTTACGGTCGCGGTCGTTGCGGTTGCGGTCCGGGGTCGCGGACTTCGGGGCTTCGAGTTGAAGCGCCGCGATCGCGGAACTGCGCGGCGGGAGGTCGATCAGCTCGCGCAGCTGGGGGACCTGGGCGGACCACAGCTCCTCCCAGGCGACGCCGAGGAACGACCGGGCCTGCTTGCCGCGCTGGAACGCCTCGGCGGTGACCTCGAGGGCGGGGCCGAGGAGGTCGGGGGTGTCGCGGGTGATCTGGAAGATCGCCGAGGCGATGATGACGCCGCTGATGAGGTTGCCGAGCTGGCCGATGTAGTAGGCCTGCAGCGCGAGCTCGCCGAGCGGGCTGGCGTCATACTCGGTGATGACGTGCAGCATCGCGTGGGTCATGCGCACGCGCTGGGCCAGGTACACGGCCGGGTCGGCGAGGTCGAGGCGGCGCGGCAGCTGCGGCTGCGGGAGCTTGGCTTGGCGCAAGTACCGGACGTACTCGGCGCCGAGGGTGCCTTCGCCCATCTCGGCGAGTCGGTCGAGCGGCTCGGGCGCGGGCATGTACTGCGTCTCGAAGAGCGGTCGCACGCCGGGCTGGTCGAGGATGGTCTCGGCGGGCAGGGTCATGCCGCGCAGGTCCTTGAGGCTGAGGCGCCCGAACAGCTCGGCGATGTCTAGGTTGTCCGCGGTGGGCGAAGCGGCGTCGTCGGCGACGCCGAGGAAGGCGCCAGCGAGCTTCAGCTTCTTGAACGGGTCGAACATCGGCGAGGGCGGGGCGGGGGCCCGGCAGTGCATGGTACCGCACGGGGCGAGGGCGAGGGAACCCGCGATCCGGAGGTTTTGCGGTCGGGGCTGGCCCGGAGATCTCAGCGCAGGGTCAGTGCGGGTGGGCGGCGGATCCGCGGGCGGCGGAGCTGGGGGTCCGAGGGGTCCGGCGACTCTGGCGAACCAGGAATGGCGCCGAGCTGGCCGCAGGCGGCCATGCGCTCGTCGCCGCGGGTCGCCCGGATGGAGGTGTTGAGGTGCCGGGCCTGGAGCGCGGCCTTGAAGGCGGCGACGCGCTCGGGCGCGGGGCGGCGAAATTCGCTGCCGGGATGGGGATTGAAGGGGATGAGATTGAGCTTGCAGGGCAGGCCGGCGACCAGGGTCGCGAGGCGCTCGGCGTCGTCGGGGGTGTCGTTGAGGTCGGCGAGCAGCACGTACTCGAGGGTGAGCCGCTCGCGGCGGCGCAGCGGGAGTGCGCGCAGGGCGGCGACGAGGTCGGCGAGGGGATACTTGCGGTTGACCGGCATGATGTGGTCGCGGACCGCGTCGGTGGTGGCGTTGATGCTGACGGCCAGCTGCGCGGGCGACTCGGCGATGAAGCGCTGGATCGCGGGGATGAGCCCCGAGGTCGAGACGGTGACGCGGCGCGTCGACAGGCCGAGGCCGTGATCGTCGCACATGATCTGGGTGGCATCGATGACGGCGTCGAGGTTGTGCAGGGGCTCGCCCATGCCCATGAACACGACGTTGGAGATCCAGATCTCGGGGAAGAGTCTACGGGCGAGGATCAGCTGCTCGACGATCTCGGCGGTCGTCAGGTGGCGCGTCAGGCCCATCTTCGCGGTCAGGCAGAACCGACAGTTCATCGCGCAGCCGACCTGGCTCGAGACGCACAGGGTGGCGCGGCCGAAGTCGCGGCCCACCTCGGGACGGGAGGGCCGTGAGGGTTGCACCGCGGGGATGACGACGGACTCGATGCGCGCGCCGTCGTCGGTGCGTAGCGCGAGCTTGCGGGTGCCGTCGGCGGCGGTGTGGATCTGGTCGACGGCGAGGGCGTCGACGCGGGCGATGGCGGCGAGGCGACGCAACAGGTCCTGGTCGACGGTGGCGAACTCGGCGACGGTCGGCGCGAGCTGGCGATGCAGTCCGGCCCAGATCAGCCCGGCCTGGGTCTCGCGGGCGCCGAGAGCCTGCATGGCCCACGCGACCAGGCGCGGGCGGGTCATGCTCTTGAGCCACACGCGACCCTGGCCGTCGAGCGGCGGCGGCACATTCGGCGGCATGGAGCTGGCGGGATCCATCGCCCGGGCTCATAGCACGGCGGGCAAGGTCTCGTGCAGCCAGGCGGCCACGCCGCGCCACAGCGGCTCGCTGTCACCCGTGAGCAGGCCCATGTGATCGGGGCGGAGTTGATCGAGGCCGGGGTCGCGGCCGAGCTGCCACACGGTGCGCCGCGGGACCACGGAAGTGAGACATAGCGCGGAGGCGGGGCTCGCATACAGCCGGTCGCGCACGCTGACGACGTGCAGGCACGGGCACGCGACGCGGGCGAGGCCGGCCCGGTAGTCGGTGCCGTCACGCGCGGCCCAGGTGCCGGCGCGGACGTTGCGGGCGATGTCCGCCCAGTAGCCGGCGGACTCGTCCATGTTGCCC
>JAYUXQ010000551.1:0-1707 GCA_043752905.1 Nannocystis sp.
TGGTCCGAGCTGCAGCGCTGGCGCTTCGCCAAGACCATGCCGAGCACCGAGATGAGCGCCCCGCAAGTGTTCGGCCTCCCCGGCGGCGGCCAGCTCGGCCTCGCCAACGAGGCCTTCACCCTCGAAGCCGGGGTCCAGGGCGCCTGGCGTGCCGGCCGAAAGCTCGCCCAGAAGCTCCTCGCCGACCCCTCGCACGACAGCTGAGCCGCTGTCCTATCATCGCAGCTGCGTCGCGTCGCCGACGCACGCGCCATGGGTCCTCGCACCCACGGTTCCTCCGACCCGGACCCGTGGGCGCGAAAACATCACCAGGCGCTGCCACCCGGCAAATTCTTCCATCGCCCAGGTCCATCGCAACGCAAAGAATGGTAACGATCTTACGTGAGCGCCGTCCTCGCGGCATCGGAGACCTTTAAAAAATCATGGCGCACCCGTCCGTAAACCTGGTCCTCGCCGCCTCGCTGCTCGGTGCCGGCTGCTATCAGGGTGCCGCGGTCGACTCCGCGAGCGCGGGTAGCTCCGCCAGCACCGGCCCGGGCGGCTCGGCGGACGACGGTCCCGGCAGCGACGGTGGCGACGGTGGCGACAGCGGCGAGGGCGAGGCCCCGCCGCGCCCCGTCGTCATCGAACCTCTGCACCGGCTCAATCGCCTCGAATACAACAACACCGTGCGAGACCTGCTCGGCACCACGTTGCGGCCCGCGGACAGCTTCCCGCCCGACACCGTCACCGATGGCTTCGACAACGTCGCCGACGGTCTGACGCTGACGCCCGCGCTGATGGACCTCTACGCGACCGCGGCGCGCGACCTCTCGTCGGCCACCTTGTTGCCGGCGCCGCGCTGGGCCGCGCACATCGGCGCGCGCGAGCACGCGACCGCGACCGGGCAGGCCGGCAACGCCTTCGACTGGGGCTGGTCGATGTCTCGCTTTCAGGAGGGGCTCGCCTTCGCGATCGACGCGCCGCAGGCCGAGAATGTCGTGCTCTCGATCCTCGCTGGCGGCGACGCGTTCGGCAAGCCGACGCCGGAGATGGGCGTGCTGCTCGACGGCGTCGAGGTCGGGCACTGGGTCGTCACCTCGCTGCCGACCGCGCCGATCGTCTACACCGTCCCGCTCGCGCTGGCCCCCGGCCCGCACTCGGTCGTCATCACCTTCCCCAACGGCTCCGATCAGCCCGCCGAGAACATCTACAACACCCTCGTCGTCGGCTACCTCGACATCACCAGCGACACCCTCGTGACGCCCGCCGGGCGGGCCCTCGTGTACCTGTGTGAGCCGGGCGCCGCCCCGGTGCCGGAGGACTGCTATCGCACGATCGTCACCCGCTTCACCGAGCGGGCCTGGCGGCGCCCGCTGACCCAGACCGAGGCCGACTCCGTGTTCGCGTTGTGGCAGCAGCTCAGCGCCACCGAGGGCCCCGACGCCGCCGTCGGCCTCGTCGTCCGCGCGACCCTCATGTCGGCGAAGTTCCTGTATCGCCCGAGCTTCCCCGGACCCGGCGAGGCCGAGGGCCCCGACGCGCTCGTCCCGCTCGACGACCACGTGCTCGCCAGCCGCCTCTCCTACTTCCTGTGGAGCAGCATGCCCGACGCGCTGCTCATGTCCGCCGCCGCCGCCGGCGAGCTGCGCACCGACGAGGGCTTAAAGGCCCAGGTCGAGCGCATGCTCGCCGACCCGAGAGCCGTCGGCCTGCGCCAGGGCTTCG
>JAYUXQ010000552.1:0-1707 GCA_043752905.1 Nannocystis sp.
CGCTGGTGACCGCGTGCATCGAGCGAGGCTTTCGCCTCGGCGAGCGCCTGCACATCGCGCTCTTTGGTCACACCTCCGGGACCTGAGCGGTCGGCGGTCGGCTCCCGAGGGCTGGGCCGCGGGGCCGCGAGCCTCTAGACTGTCACGCGTGGATTACCACTGGCTGCGGGCGTTTCACATCATCGGCGTCGTGACCTGGTTCGCCGGGCTGTTCTACATCTTTCGCCTGTACGTGTATCACGTCGAGAACCACGGCAAGCCGGAGGTGACGGCGTTGCTCGCGGTGATGGAGCGCCGGCTGTATCGCGGGATCTGCTGGCCGTCGATGGTGTTCACGGCGACCTTCGGGATCTTGCTGTTTAGCGATCGGCCCGTCGGCTATCTGACGCAGCCATGGTTCCAGGTCAAGCTGTTCGGGCTGGCGATCCTGCTCGGCTATCACTTCTATGCCGGCTTCGTCCGCAAGCAATTGGCCGCGGGCACCTGCACGCTGACCTCGCGGCAGTGCCGCCTGATCAACGAGGTCCCGATCGTGCCGCTGCTGCTGATCGTCATCATGGCGGTCGTCAAGCCGCTGCTCTGGGGCTAAAAGGCGCGCGCCGACCCACCGCGGCTTTCTGGTACGATGGCCGCATGCGAGGGGTCCTGTGCGTGCTCGGTGCGGTGCTGTTGGGCGGCTGCGGCGGCTCGGAGGCGTGCGCCGACCTCGGCGGTGACGTGCTGCTGACCGCGCAGGTGACCGACAACGGCGAGCGGGCGCGCGTCGAGGTCGAGCTGCGCCGACCCGACCTCGAGGCTGGATCGATCCCCGTGAAGCTGTGTGAACATCACGCGCTGCGCGTCGACGACGTCGACATGACGGAGGTCAAGCGCCCGAGCGGCGCGGTCATCTACGAGGCCGAGCTCACGGCGGTCAGCGAGCAGCAGGCGGTGACCCGCCGCTTCGAGCTGCGCGCCGACGGCGACAGCAGCGAGTTCACGGCCGTGATCGACGCGCCGGGCTTTGCGATCACGTCGCCGGTCGCCGCGAGTGAGAACTCCCGGGCCGCGGCCCTGACGATCACCTGGGATCCTCCCCGCGGTGGCGACGCGAAGATCGCCGTCAAGGTCGCCGACGAGATCGACGGCGACGCCTGTCTCGGCGGCCCGATCGAGCTCGAGGAGCCCGACGACGGCGAGGTCGTCGTCGGCGCGTCACAGATCGAGCTGACCACGAACATGCCGCCCCCCAACGGCGTCTGCGAGGCGTTCGTGACCCTGTCGCGGACCCACAGCGCCCCGCTGAAGCTCGCCCACGGCGGCGGCGGCCTGCACCCGGACAGCCGCGTCGAGGCGACGACTTCGCGCACCGTCGCCTTCACCTCGGTGCCCTGACTGTGCTGTCGCGGCCGCGGCGCCGCGATGCGGGGGCGGGCCTTGCTGCGCGGCGGGGCTTCCTGCACAGTCGAGGCATGACGCGCAGGGGGCTCTCCATCCGCCTACTGATCTTCGTCCCGCTGTTCGCCTACTTCGGCTACGGGGCCTACCAGAAGTGGCGCAGCGAGGACGCCTACGCGCAGCGCGACGCGCAGGAGGCCGCGGCCCGCGAGATCGAGCTCAAGGGCGCGACCCGCTCGGTGACGCTGCACGACGGGCGATCGATCGACATCATCGAGCTGACCCCGGAGCAGGCCGAGCGCCTGCACGGGATCAAGATGCCGCCGGCCG
>JAYUXQ010000553.1:0-4462 GCA_043752905.1 Nannocystis sp.
CCAACAACGATGACCATCCGCGCAACCACGCCTTGCTGCGCACCCCCGATGGATGGCGCCTATCGCCGGCCTACGACATCATCCCCATGCCGATGGAGACGCAGGAGCCGCGCAACCTCGCGCTCAACGTCGGCAAGTTCGGACGCGCCGGCGCGCGCTACAACCTGCTGTCGCAATGCGACGTGTTCGGCCTGACGCTGGAGCAGGCACGCCATGAGATCGACACCATGCTACAGGTCGTACAGGACTGGCGACAGTTCTATGTCGACAGGGGAGTCACCAGCCCCGACCGCGAGTATCTCGAAAAAGCCATTTTGCCGGCAGCCTTCTTCCGCGACGAGCCTCCCGACCCGATATAGGCGCGCCCGGGCGGCGCGGCCATCGGCGCGCCGATGAGACCCCGCGTGCAATAGTGCGCGATAGTGCGCGATAGTGCCCGCTCTCCCCGCAGCCCGCCCAGGCTACGATCCCCCCATGTTCGCAGGCCACCTCGACCTGACCGTCCCCTTGCACTGGACCGTCGACGACGCCCTCCCGGCCGACCTCTGCGCCGCGTACATCGACAAGATGCGGCGCAGCCCGACCGAGGTCGGCGAGGTCATCGGCGCCGACGGTCGCCCGGTCGTCGAGCTCGCCACCCGCAACAACACCCGCGTGATGTGGGACGACCCCGCCGAGGCCACCGACCTCCTCGACCGCGTGCGCATGCACGTGCCCACCCGCCTGTCCGGCCTGGCCCTCGCCGGCGCCAACCCTCGCCTCCGCATCTACCGCTACGGCCCCGGCGAGCGGCACGGTGCGCACTGGGACACCGTCGTCGAGCTCGCGGGCGGCGTGCGCAGCATGCTGACCCTCGTCTTCTATCTCAATGAGGATTTCACGGGTGGCGCGACCGACTTTGTCGAGCTCGACGCCCGCGTCACGCCGCGGCGCGGCCGGGCGCTGCTGTTTCAGCATCGCGTCATGCATCGCGCCTGCGAGGTCGAGGCCGGTGAAAAGTTCGTGCTGCGTACCGATGTTCTGTATCAGGAAAACCCCTGAGCGTTGCATGCGCAGATGCGCCAAACATGCACCCGGGTGTCCCTGTCGCGCGATGCGGGAGTGGCCCCCATGAAAGCCAGCGCATCCTGACCTCCGTGTCATCTACTCGGCGTCTCACGGAGCGTCCGATGTCCAAGCAGTCCAGGCAGTCCAGGCAGTCCAGGCAGTCCGGCAAGACGGTTCGTTATGCCGTCGTCGGCGTCGGCAACATCGCCCAGGTCGCAGTGCTCCCCGCGTTCGAGCACGCCGCGGAGAACTCCGAGCTGGTCGCGCTGATCTCCAGCGACCCGACCAAGCGCGAGTTGCTGCCGGACCTGTACCGCAGCGTCACCGTGACCGGCGGCTACACGCGATTCGAGGAGGTGCTCCGGGAGGCAGAGGTCGACGCTGTCTATATCGCCACCCCGAACAGCCTGCACCGCGAGTTCACCGAGCGGGCCTCGCGGGCCGGGGTGCACGTGCTCTGTGAGAAGCCGATGGCGCCGACCGTCGCCGACTGCGAGGCGATGATCGCCGTGTGCGAGGCCAACGACGTCAAGCTGATGATCGCCTATCGTTTGCACTTCGAGGAGGCCAACCTCGCCGCGATCGAGGCGCTACGTGCCGGCGAGATCGGCGACCCGCGGATCTTCACCTCCGTATTCACGCAGCAGGTCCGACCCGGCGACATCCGCACCCGCAGCGCGCTCGCGGGCGGCGCCATCTATGACATGGGCATATATCCGATCAACGCCGTGCGCTACCTGTTCCGCGAGGAGCCGGTCGAGGTCTCCGCGGTCGTCTCGAGCAGCGGCGACGCCCGCTTCGAGGGCGTCGACGAGACGACCACCGCGATCCTCCGGTTCGCCAGCGGTCGCGTCGCCCAGCTGACCGTCAGCCTCGGCGCCGCCTCGTCCGGCTGGTACCGCGTGATCGGGACCGAGGGCGACCTGCACGGTGAGCCGATCTACAGCTACAACAAACCACTTCGCCACCGCATCACCCGCGAGGGCCAGGTCCGCGAGGTGGAGTTCGCCCCCCGCGATCAGTTCGCCCCCGAGCTCGTCATGTTCTCGCGCTGCATACTCGAGGGCCGCGAGCCCGAGCCGTCCGGCTTCGAGGGCCTCGCCGACATCCGCATCATCGAGGCGATCCTGCGCTCCGCGTACGACCACAAGGCCGTCGCGCTCCCGCCGTGGTCGAGGCCCGCGCGGCCCGACATGCGCCAGGAGCTGCAAAAGCCGCCGGTCCACCCGCCCGGGCCGGTCCACGCGCCCTCGCCCAGCGTCCGATGACCCGATGACCCGATGACCCGATGACCCGCGCGCCAGCGCCCGCGTGACTCGGCTATCGTCGGCCGATGACCTCGCCACGCCGGGCCCGCACTCTCCCCGTTTACGCGCTGTTGTTCGTGGCCTGCGGCACCGACCCGACCGCGGGCAGCGACACCGGCAGCAGTGAGACCGCCACCGCGGGATCGACCTCGACCGACCCGACCTCGACATCGACCACGACCACCACCTCGAGCCCCACCGACCCGACCGGCACGACCTCGGACCCGACCACCGCGGTCGACACCTCGACGAGCGACACGACCACCGGCGGGCCCGGCCTCGCCTGTCCCCTCGACCCGCAAGCGGGCGTGCAGCAGCTCGCGCTGGCGCCCCTGCTGTTCGGCGAGGGCACCGACGCCTCCGGGGCCCCGTCGTGCACGTATCTCAACCCCGAGCGCGGCTTTCATCGATTCGTCGACCTGCGCGAGCTCGACGCCGACACGCTCGAGCAGACCGCCGCCGCCGGCATGTCGGTGCTCTACGGCCAGGTGTGGATCCCCGAGTACCGCGAGAAGGCGCTCGACGCCGTCGTGCTCGCCCAGATCAACGCCGGCTTCGACCTCGCGCGTGCGCACGGCATGAAGGTCGTCCCGCGCTTTCACTACTCCAACGACATGGACGAGCCCGACGCCGCCCTCGAGCAGATCCTCGGCCACATCGATCAGCTCACACCTTTGTTGCATGAGCACGCCGACGTCATCCTCACCCTGCAAGCCGGCTTCATCGGCGCGTGGGGCGAATGGCACTCCTCGCAGAACGGCCTCGACGCCCCCGGCCCGCGCAAACAGGTCATGGACGCCCTGCTGGCCGCGCTCCCTCCCGAGCGCACGATCACCGTGCGCCGGCCCTCGTTCAAGCAGAACGCCTACGGCGGCCCGGTCAACGAGGCCACCGCCCACGACGAGAGCCCGCTCGCCCGCGTCGGCCACGTCAACGACTGCTTCCTCGCCTCGGACGACGACTTCGGCACGTATCAAGAAGACGGCGAGAAGGACTACGCCGTCGCCGACTCGCGGTTCGTGCCCGTCGGCGGCGAGACCTGCGCCGTCAATCCTCCTCGCTCGAGCTGCCCCGCCGCCCTCGACGAGCTCGCCCTGCTGCACTGGACCCACCTCAACGCCGACTATCACCCCGACGTCCTCGACGCCTGGAAGCAGAATGGTTGTTACACCGAGGTCGCCTGCCGGCTCGGCTATCGCCTCGCCGTCACGCAGCTGCGCTGGGCCAGCACCGGCACCCCGGGCGGTGTGTTGCCGGTCTCCTTCGACCTGTACAACGACGGCTTCGCGGCGCCGGTCAACGCGCGCCCGCTGGCGCTGGTATTCGACGGTCCGTCGCGCGCCGAGGTCCCCGTCGACTTCGACCTGCGCGACGCCCTCCCCGGCACCTCGAGTACGGTCTGCGTCGACGCGCAGCTGCCCGCCGACATGCTGGCCGGCTTCTACCGCATCGGCCTGCGCATGGCGGACCTGGCCCCGGCCCTCACCGACGACCCGCGCCAGGCGATCCGCCTCGGCAACGACGACGTCGTCGAGTGGTCCGAGGGTATCAACTGGTTCGACACCATGGTCGCCGTGGAATGATCGAGAACAGGGTTTTGCCGGGGCAGCAGGCCAGCAGAAATTTCTCACTGCCCCCGTGATCGCCGGGCCCACTCCCCGACACTCACGTGGGGAGCGGCCGCTTCGGGGTCTGACCTTGTGCCCGGGACGGTATGTTCCGGGCACAAGGCGGACACGTCTGTTAGCCTGGGTGCTCGACGAGGGGAGGTCTTGCCGTGCTGCCCGATGACACGACCACCCACACCCATCGTGCGACCCCGAAGGACGAGCCCGCCTGGAGCATCCCGCCGCTGATCCTCGGGCGCACCGCGCAGGCCGCCGTGGCCCCCGCGCAGCACCTCCCGATCGGCGCTCGCCTCGGCGAGCACACCGTCACCGAGCCACGCGGCCGCGACGGCTGCTTCGACGTCCACGTCGTCACCCACGCCGAACGCGGCTCGCTGCACATGGCCCGCGTGCTCCGGCGCGAGCACACCGGCCTCGCCCCCGCGATCCTCGCCTCCGCCAGCCAGATCCAGCACCACCCGCATCGCAACCTGCGGGCCG
>JAYUXQ010000554.1:0-4456 GCA_043752905.1 Nannocystis sp.
GGGGACCGCGGCGGTCTTTTTAGGCGTGTTTGCGAGCGGCGAGCCACTCGGCGATGCGCAGGCAGGAGGGGATGACGAGGACGGAGCTGACGAGGCACAGGGTCATGCCGAGGACGGCGGTCCAGCCGAGGGAGCGCAGGCCCTGGTGCTGGACGAAGAGCATGCTCGAGAAGCCGATGACGGTGGTGAGGGTGGTGAGGAACACGGCGCCGCCGGTCTCGTGGAGGACGAAGCGCAGGGAGCCGGGGCCCTCCTCGCGGTAGCGGTGGATGATGTGGAGGCTGTCGTCCTGGCCCATGCCGACGAGCAGTGGGAGGGCGATCAGGTTGAAGAGGTTGAGCTTCCAGTCGAGCACGGCGAACAGGCCGGCGAGCCACAGCAGCGCGAGTCCGACGGTGAGCAGGACGTAGAAGGCCTGGGTGGCGCTGCGGAACATGACGAGCGCGGTGACGATGAGGACGCCGAACACGGCGCTCATCACCAGGGGTCCGTCGCCGCGGATGGTGTCGACGATCTCGGGGATGACGTAGTAGTTGGCGATCGTCGGCACGGGGCCGGCGCTGGTCTCGAGGGTGTCGAAGGCCTCGTGGATCCGGTGGGCGACGAGGTAGTCGGCGGTCTGGCCGCCGTGCCAAAAGGCGACGAAGCGGCCGACCTGACCGGCGGTGTCGGTGAACTGGACCTTGACCCACGGCGGCAGGTCGGCGACGTCGATCGGGCGGTCGACCTCGAGGTAGCGCTCCCAGGTCCTGAGCTTGGCCTCGTCGGCCGGTGAGAGGGCGCCGCGCTTCTTGGCGATCCGCGTGCGAATGTCGCGGATGACCTCGAGCTTCTCCGCCTGTAGATCGGGGATGAAGGTGTAGATGGAGAGCACGCTGACGAGCAGGTCGTCCATCTCGCGCAGGCGCTCCGGGGCGTACCTGGCGAGCACGGCGCGGGTCTCGGGCGCGAGCTGGGCGTGGGCGCTGGCGAGGGCGGCGAGGGCGACGAAGCGGGGGTCGTCGGGCTCGGCCTCGAAATCCTCGTCCTCCTCGTCCTCCTCGCTGTGGGGATCCGCGGCGGCCGGCTTCGATGCGGGGGTGGGGGTCGCGGGTGGTGGCTCGGGGTCGGGGGTCAGCGGCGGGAGGCCGGTGATGGCGGCGATCTCGTCGTGGCGCAGCTCGAAGATCGCCTGGAGCTGGCGGTGCAGCTCGCGGGTCTGCTCGAGGTCGGCGGTCAAAACGACGGCCGGGTCGGTCGACTGGACCGGGCCGACGGCGCCGCGGAACTCGCGGACGCGGTCCTTCTCGGCCTCGGTGCGCGTGTCGGGGACGCCGAGCTTGTTGAGGTCGTACTCGAAGCCGAGCGCGGGCAAGGTGGTGGCGCCGGCGAGGCCGAGGCCGAGGCAGGCGAGCAGGGCGACGAAGGCGAGTACGGGGGTCGGTCGGGGGTCGTGTCGCGTGAAGCTGCCGGCGGGCGGCTTGCTGCGGACCTTCCACGGCCAGATGCGATCGAAGAGGAGGACGAGCGCGGGCAGGACGATGATCGCGGCGAGGTAGGCGACGATGATGCCGAGGCAGGCGACGACGCCGAACTGCGTGAAGCCCCTGAACTCGGCGAGGACGAGCAGCAGGAACGAGAAGGCGGTGCTCAGGGCGCCGCCCGCGGTCGACACGCCGGTGGTGCGGATCGCGAGGGCGATGGCGTCGCGGTGGGGGAGGCCGCGGGCGAGCTCGTCGCGGTAGCGGGCGAGCATGTGGGTGCCGAAGTCGATGCCGAGGCCGAGCTGGACGGCGAAGATGAAGGCGCTGACGAGGTTGAGGTAGCCGTACATCCAAAACGCGAAGGCCAGGGCGACGAAGGCGCTGATCAGCAGCGGGGTGAGGACGAGCGGGACGGATCGCAGGCCGCGGAAGTAGACGGCGACGACGACGAGCAGCAGGGCGAAGGCGGCGAGGCTGCCGTTGATGATGTCGTTTTGCAGGTCGCTGGCGAGCTTGGTGTGCGACGCGTAGCTACCCTCGATGTCGACGAGCATGTCCGGGTGGTAGGCGGCGGGGTCAGCGGCGTCGAGGATCGCCCGGGTCTCGGCGAACAGGCGGCGGGTGAACGAGATGTCGGTGTTCTGCCCGGTCGGGCGGGCGCGCACGACGAGCAGGCGGCCCTCGTCGGCCTCGAAGTACTCGGGTGGCTCGTCCTCGAGGTGATAGCGGCGGCGCAGCTCGGTCTCGTCGAGGTCGATGTCGTCGGTGAGGGAGCCGGGCTCGTCGTCGCCGAAGGCGCTCATCTCGCGGCGGATCTGGGCCTGGATCGCAGTGATGACGCGCGTACGGATCTCGAGCAGGTCGCCGAGCTTGGCGTAGAGGAGGGCGTGCTCTTTGAAGAAGGTGGCGTCGCGGTGGAACAGGACGTAGCGGATGTCGTCGCGGGCCGCGAGGGCGGCGGCGACCCGGGTGCCGTAGGCGATGTTGGCAGTCCGGGAGGGGCTGCGGATCGTGATGAAGAGGTCGGACTGGTTTCCGAGGCGCTCGGCGGCGGCGTCGAGGCGGACGACGGCGGGCGCGTGATCGGGGAGCATGGCGCGCAGCTCCTGATCAATGCCGAGGCGGCGCGCGCCCTGGAAGGCGACCATGCCGATCAGCAGGGCGACGACGACGATCAGCGCCGGGTGCCGGGTGATGAACGCGGCCAGGCGTGCGCCCAGGCCAGTGGGGGGGGTCTGCGAGGCCGGGTCGGGTCGGTCGGGCATGCGCGAGCCGTCTTATACCAGCGCGGCGCGGCCCCGGCACGCGCGCGCTACTGCGGCACGTAACAGGCGCCGATCGTCTCGAAGCCGGGGGCGGGCATGGCGAAGGGGGAGCCGCACAGGGCGGGCGAGCTGCACTGCTCGTCGCCGCTGCCGAGGTCGCAGACGGTGGTACAGCAGGCCGTGTACGCGCAATCGGGCACCAGCGCGTAGGGCATGCAGAGCAGGTTCTCGGCGCAGCCACGCAGGCTTATGAGGTCACACTCGTCGCCGGCCTGGCCGACGTCGGTCTCGTCGATGTTCATGCCGCACACGAAGCGGTCGGAGGTCTGGCGGCAGGCGAGGCCGGGCGCGCAGTCGGGGACGAGCGGGTCGCAGGGGTCGGCGCAGAAGGTGGTCAGGGTGTAGGGGCTGGTCTCGCAGGCGCCGGGCTCACAGTCGTCGTCGTTGTGACACAGCGGGGTGCAGCGGCCCAGGACGTCGTCGGGCTTGCTCATGAGACAGGCGTGGCCGGTGCTGCAGCCGTCCTGACCGGTGCCCTGCGCGGGCGTGCAATCGTCGCCGGGGAGGATCATGGTGTCGTCGGGGACGCAGGTGACGTGGGTCTGCGGGCCGCCGTCGCTGATCGCTGTGCACTTCTGTCCCATGGGACAGGCGTTGTCATCGACTGGCTCACATTCAAACTGGGGCCCACCGCCGCCGCCGCCACCGCCACCGCCGCCGCCGGTGACCTGATCGCCGGTGCTGGCGCCGGTGGTCTCCTCGTCGTCGTTGGGCAGGTCCGCGGGCGGCACGCGCTGGCAGGCGCCGAGGAGCAGGCAGAGGAGTGCGGGAGCGGCGAGGTGGCAGGCCATGGCGGCAGGCTAGCGTGGATCGTGGGGGGCCGCGACCGGACCGGGATCGGTCCTGATCCCGGGATGCGCCTGGTCGCGCCGGAGCCGCCGGATCAGCAGTCGAGGCACTGGCAATTCACGACCGCGCCGCCCTGCTCGGCGCAGCCCTTGAAGTTGTCGGTGCACACGAGGCCGCCGACGCAGTCGCAGTCGACGACCCCGCCGCAGGCGGCCGGGATCGGCTCGCAGGTGATGCTCTCGACGGTGAAGGCGACGTTTTGTACGCACATCATGTCGGCCGGGCAGTCGGCGCAGGCGGTGACGACGTCGCAGAAGCGGGCCGGGACGCAGTCGCCAGTGTAACAGGTGGCGTCGGTCTCGGCGAGCTGGCCCGGCGGGCACGGGGGAGGCGGCTGATCGCAGGCGACCTTGCTCTGGTCGCAGCTGACGCGCTCCGTCTCGCACACGCCGAGCCGACACACGGCGGCGTCGATGCCGAGCTCGGAGCACAGGGGCTGCTTGCAACGCTCGTCGCAGCTCGGGACGTCGAGGCCGAGGCGTACGCCCTCGCAGGTGCAACAGTCGGAGTGCAAGGCACAATCGGCATCGACGACGCAGGCGTCGTCGGGGGTGCCGGTGGTGGCGGTGGTGCCGGTGGTGGCCGATTCGGTGGTCGTGGTGTCGCCGGTGTCGGCGGTCGCCGTGGTGATCAGCGTGCTGCTGGAGGTGACGTCGGGGTCGCTGGTCGCGTCGGTGACGGTCGGGGCGGTGGTGAACCCGGTGCTCGTCGTGCTGGTGGTCGGGGTGTCGGTGGAGGCGGTGCTGGTGGTGCCGGTGACGGAGGTGGTCGAGGCCGCGGAGGTGTCGCTGGTGTCCCCTCCGGGGCCGCAGGCGACGA
>JAYUXQ010000555.1:0-4451 GCA_043752905.1 Nannocystis sp.
CGCCGACCTGATCTACCTCGCCAGCCACGACCTCTCGCGCTTCCCGGCGACCACCGTGGGCGAAGCAGCGCTTCACTACGTCATCGTCGCCGACAAGGGCGAGATGGGCGTACGGGCCGTGCGTGAGGCCATCGCACTCGGCAAGGTCCCGGTGGTCCTGCACAGCGCGCAAGACGACGCCAACGCGCTGCAGGTACGCCTCGCCAACAAGAACGGCGGCTTCGCCATCCCGCTCGCGGGCAATTTCCGCGAGAGCTATGCCAACCCTGTGCAGATGACACGCAAGGTCGTCGAGGCCTATGGCACGCGCTTCGGCGACCGCGCCGAGGCCGAGCTCGCACGCTCGGCGGTGTACCCCGGGTACGGGCCGCTCGCAGAGAGCACCGTGGCCATCCAATACTTCCGGCGCAGCGGCATCGTGTTCGTCGGACCGATGCAGGACGTGGTCGAGCGCGCGGGAGACAAACGCAAGTTTCGCCTGCTGGCCCAGTCCATCGACGAACAGGCTGTGGTGCCGGGCATCGTCATCGACGCCAACGACCCGGCCGCCATCGTCGCGGCCATTCGTACCGGCCACGCGGAGGGACGCTTTCAATTCCCCGGGCGACTCAAGGCCGCCAACGGTGGTGGTGGGCGCGGACAGATGGTGGTCGCGTCCGAGGCGGGCATCGAGGCCGCGGTCACCAAGGTGCTCGGTGAGATCACCGCCAACGGCTGGGATCACGGCGTCATGTTCGAGCAGAACATCGCCGAGACGGTGCACCTCGAGGTGCAGGTGCTGCGCGACCGCTACGGCAACACCCGCCACTTCGGGATGCGCGACTGCAGCGAGCAGCGCGCCAGCCAGAAGATCCAGGAAGAGGCGCCGCCCGCCCTCATGCGCGCCTACCCCGGCCTCACCGAGCGCATCTGTGCCGTGGCCGTACACATCGCCGACGCCGTGGGCTACACGGGTGCGTGCACGGTCGAGCTGATGTTCAAGAACGGGCACTTCTTCCTGCTCGAGATGAACACCCGCATCCAGGTGGAGCACCCGGTGAGCGAGGAGGCGCACCGCATCCGCACGCCCACAGGTCTCGAGCCGCTCAACCTGGTCGCGCTGCAGCTGGCGATCGCCAATGGTGCTCCGCTCTCGTTCGCGCAGGAAGACATCGTCAACACCCACGTGGCGCGCGAGTTTCGTATCAACGCGGAGTCGTGGCGGGCCGACGTCAAGGACTCGCGCGACGGCAAGCTGGGGTTGTTCGTGCCCAACGCGGGTTCATTCGACACCATCGCCGTGCCTGACGCGACGCAGGTGCGCGCGGCCCTCGAGGGACGCGGCGTGACCGGCATCGTCGATCTGACGGTTCGGTTCGACTGTGGGTTCGAGGTGAAAGACAAGCTGGTGAACAAGGACCCGACGTTCGGGAAGTTGATCGTGGCGGTGGCGACCGACGAAGCGCACGCCGAGCAGCGCTACGAGCTGTTGCGGCAGGCATCGCTCGAGGTCCTGGGCAGCACGAGTATCGAGGGCCAGGCGTTGATGCCGGACGGCAGCACGATCCGCGGCGCACGCCTCCAGACGAACCTGGCCGATCACGTACGAGTTCTGGAGTCCGAGTGCATGATCGAGCACGCGCAGCGCGCCGTTCCGGGTCGTCACGTCAACTGGGTCGTCGAGTCGCTGCGTAAGCGTTCGCCAACCGCGTCATGACATGAACCCCAAGTGGCCGCGGGATCTGGGCCAGGACAGCGGTCCAAGTATTCGCACCACTACACAAAGTTGAGATGAAAGTGCGGCGTCGCCGTTGCGCTCTCATCGACCACGGCAATGCCCAGCTTCTTCGCCATTCGCCGGAAGATGACCCGCTCCGCGCTCGACATATCCGTACAGCGGACGTCGACCGCTCCCTCGCGCATGTGCTTCGACACATAATCTTTCGCGGCGACCTGCGCCGCGATCACGCCGGTCATCCGCGCCGCCATCGCCTCACCGATCAACCCCTCCGCCTTCGCCTGCTTCCAGGCGGCGAGCACCGCTGCCGCGGCGCTCTTGTTGGCGTAGTTGCGGACGACGTTGTCGCCACGCTCGAGGTTTCGCAGCATCAGCCCGGCCTGGGTCGCGGGGCTGCGGGTGCCGTCCGTGATCACCAGGCCCTTGCCGGTCTCGGCGTGATACTTCGCTGCCAGCGCTTGCAGGCGCGGGACCACCGGCGCGGGGATCTCCACGCCCTGCGCGAGCGTGTAGGCCGGCGAGGGTGTCGCGCCGGCGGCCCAGCACAGGAACAGCAGCGCCCGCAGCATCTGCAACATCGGCAGCAGGCTATCGCGTTTCGGCTCTGTTAGCATCGCCCACGTGACGCGCTCGACCGTCCTGTTGCTCCTCCTGTCCTGCGCGTGTGGCGGGGCCGCGCCGGCTCCCAGAGCCGCCGACCCCACGCCAGCGAAAGTCCCGACCGTGGCGAGCGCCGACGCCCCGGCGCAGCCCTTCGCCACGCCGAAGGCCCAACCGCCGCCGCCCCCGGACGGCGCCGCGCTGCTCGACCCGCCGCTCTACGTGCTCCGCTGCGACGCCGCGCATCCCTGCCCGGAGCTGCTCCAGCCGGCGGGCGAGACCCACTGCCGGGAGCTGCGGCTCGGCGGCATCGCCCACTGGCGCCTGCCGGACCGCGAGGAGGTCCAGCGCTTCGCCACGGGCGTCGGCATGGAGAAGCTCGAGGGTTTCCACTGGACCCGCACGCCGTTCGCCGAGGACGCGAAGCAGGCGTGGATCGTCGACCCGAAGACCGGGCAGGAGACGACGATCCCGCGGGACCGCAAGCCCTTCACGATCCGCTGCGTGATCGAGCCGTGAGCCCGCGTGCTATGGTCGCGGCCGTGCATCGCGTCGGTCTCCTGCTGCTCGGGCTCGCGGCCTGCGCCTCCCCTGCGCCCGGCGACACCGCGACCACCGGGCCGGGCGCCACCGACACCGCCGCGCTCACCTCGACCACCGACGACGAGCCGACCGGCACCACCGACGCCTGCATGGGCAGCGGCGAGTGTGACAGCGAGGGCATCTGCGTCGCCGACTACCAGGCCGCCGACCCACCCCCGGGGGGCCAGCGCGGCGCGGCCGGCTGCGTGCCGAACACCGCCTGCATCGGCGCGCTCGACCCCGGCCGCTGGTGCTTCGACCACCGCGGCTGCTGCGACGACCTGCGCTGCCGACCCACCGACGGGGTCTGCGAGCCGGCCACCCTCGGCCAGACGACGGGCGGCCTCGAGACCACGACCAGCGACACCAGCGACACCATCGACACCGAGGGCACATCGACTGGCGACACCACCGGCGACACCTCGTCCACCGGCGACACCTCGTCCACCGGCGACACCGACACCAGCACCGGCTGACGCCGTCGCCGGGCCGCGAAGGATCTCCGTCGCACCCACGCCATCGTCCGGGCGATCCCTGTCATTTCGGCGCCGACGGCGCTATCCGACGCGGTAGTTGTGGGCCATCCGCATGTACTTCCCGGCCAACTGCCGGTGAAACGCCTCGTCGGCCGCGGTCAACGTCTTGACGACCTTGCCCGGGACCCCGACGACCAGGCTATGGGGTGGGATGACGGTCCCCGCGGTGACCAGCGCGCACGAGCCGATCACGCAGCCCTCGCCGATGACCGCGTCGTCGAGGATCGTCGCCTGGATCCCCACGAGCGTCCCGCCGCCGATCCGGCACCCGTGGATGACGGCGCGGTGGCCGATGACGACCTCCTCGGCCACGAAGGTGCCGCTGGCGTCGCCCAGGTGGACGACAGAGCCGTCTTGCACGTTGCTGCGCTCGCGGATCTCGATGCGGTTGACGTCGGCCCGCAGCACGCAGCCGTACCAGACGCTGACGTCGTCGGCGAGCGTGACATCGCCGACCACGGCGGCGCCCGCGGCGATGCGCACGCGCTCCCCGAGAGTCGGCACCCGGTCGAGATAGCGCTCGAGGATCGCACCGGGGTGGCAGCGCCGGAGCGCGTCCATTTGAGCCTCGATCGCGGCGACATCCCGCGGCGGGCCTGCCACGATCGCGACCGAATCTACCACTGTACGTGACGCCATGGCCCCGCAGCATAGCGGTGGTGCCGTGGGGCTTGCCACAGGTGCGGCCGATCGCGTAGAAAAACCCCGTGGCAGCATCGTCGACGCGATCCAAACCAGCCGCCAAGAAAACCGCCAGCAAGGCTGCGAGCAAGCCGGCGGCCAAGCGCACAAGCGCCGTGGCCAAGCCGGAGAAGCCCGCGGCCAAGGCCGGCGGCAAGACGGCCACCAAAACAGCAAGCAAGGCGACCGCCAAGGCTCCGGCCAAGGCAGTCGCCAAGGCGACCGCCAAGCCCTCCACCAAGGTCCCCGCGGCCAAGGCGACCGCAACGAAGGTCGCCAGGACCGAACCCAAGGCCGAGCCCAAGATCAGCAAGACGGCGCCCAAGGCCGAGCCC
>JAYUXQ010000556.1:0-10874 GCA_043752905.1 Nannocystis sp.
CCCATCCGCACCGCGCCGCGCCCCTTCGGGTCCGCGTCCTCGAGCGTGCAGTCCCAGCCGCTGCGCTGCACGTCGATCGGCCGGACCTCGACGCCGCGCCGCTGCGCCTCCGCGACGATCGTCGACGGGTGATAAAAGCCCATCGGTTGAGCGTTGAGCAGCGACGCCGTGAAGGCCGCGGGGTAGTGGCAGCGCAGCCACGCGGTCACGTAGGCGATCAGCGCGAACGAGGCCGCGTGGCTCTCCGGGAACCCGTACTCGCCGAAGCCGCGGATCTGCGCGAACACCCGCTCGGCGAAGTCGCGGGCGATGCCGTGCACGACCATGCGCTCGACGATCCGCTCGTGGTGCGCGTCGATCCGGCTCTGCGCGCCCCAGGCCGCCATGTCGCGGCGCAGCTGATCGGCCTCGCCCGGCGTGTAGTCGGCCGCGAGGATCGCCAGGCGCATCACCTGCTCCTGAAACAGCGGCACCCCGAGCGTCTTGCCGAGCACGCGCTCGAGGCTCGGGTGCGGCATCACGACCGGCTCCTCGTTGTTTCGCCGCCGCAGGTACGGGTGCACCATGTCGCCCTGGATCGGCCCCGGTCGCACGATCGCCACCTGGATCACCAGGTCATAAAACGTGCGCGGGCGCAGCCGCGGCAACATGGCCATCTGCGCCCGACTCTCGACCTGGAACACGCCGACGGTGTCGCCGCGGCTGAGCATCGCGTAGGTCGCCGGATCCTCCGCGGGGATCGTCGCCATCGTCAGGTTCTCGCCGTGGTGCTTGCGCATCAGATCCAGGCACCCGCGCACATGACTGAGCGCGCCGAGGCCCAGCAGGTCGACCTTGAACAGCCCGAGGTCCTCGACGTCGTGCTTGTCCCACTGCACGATCGTGCGGCCCGCCATCGCCGCCGGCTCGAGCGGCACCAGCGTGTCGAGCGGCTCGTGCCCGAGCAGGAACCCGCCCGGGTGCGTGGCGAGGTGCCGCGGAAAATTCTCGAGCTCGTTCGCCAGCTTCAACCAGTGCTGGTGCATCGGCGTCGTCGCGTCGACCCCGGCCGCCTCGACCATCGCCAGGTCGACGCCCGCCCCGTACATGTTCTGCAGCTTCGCCACCCGGTCGACGGTCGTCTGCGGCAGCCCGAGCGCCTTGCCGACGTCGCGCAGCGCCGAGCGCGGACGATAGCGCGTCAGCATCGCCACCATCGCGGCGCGACGCCGGCCGTAGCGCTGATACACGTACTGGATGACCTCCTCGCGCCGCTCGTGCTCGATGTCGAGGTCGATGTCTGGCGGCTCCGCGCGCTCGCGGCTGATGAAGCGCTCGAACAGCAGGTCCATGCGCACCGGGTCGATCGCCGTGATCCCCAGGCAGTAGCAGACCGCCGAATTCGCCGCGCTCCCACGCCCCTGACAGAGGATCCCCGCACGGCGACAGAACTGCACGATGTCCCACATCGTCAGGAAGTAGCCGCCGTAGTCGAGCTCGGCGATCAACACCAGCTCGCGCTCGAGCTGCCTGCGTACGTGCAACGGCGGATCGCCGTCGTAGCGGCCGCGCGCGCCTTCCATGGTCAAGTGACGGAGCCAGTCGCCCTCGCTCGACCCCTCGGGCACCGCCTCGGCGGGATACCGGTAACGCAGCTGCGCCAGCGAAAAACTGCACCGCTCGGCGACCTCGAGCGTGCGCGCCAGCGCGGCCGGGTCGTCGCTGTACAGCGCTCGCATCGCCGCGATCGACTTGAGGTCGTGCTCGGCGTTGCCGCGAATGTGCGTGCCGGCCGTCCCGAGAGTCAGCCCCATCCGCACGCACGTGACGATGTCCTGCAACGGCCGGCGCGCGGGGTCGTGATACAGCACCTCCGTGCCCGCGACCACGGGCACCCCCAGGCGCCCCGCCACGGCCCGCAGACGCGCCTCCGCGGGCAACTCCGCGGCGTTCTGATGCCGGGTCACCATCGCGTAGAGCCGACCGGCGAACGGCTCGCGCAGCGCCGGCAACATGTCCGGGTCGACCACCAGCGCGATCAGGCCCGGCCCCGCCTGCGCCAGCTCGGCGAGCCGCACCCGACTATGTCCTTTGGGACAGGCGAGCCGCCCCCGCGAGATCAGCCGGCACAGCTCGCCGTACCCGGCCCGGTCGCTGGCCAGCGCGATCAGGGGTCGCCCCGCCGGCAACGCCGCACCACGTCGTGGGCCACCTGTCCCGGGGGTCAGGTCGGCGAGCGGCTTACCAGGCCCGAGGTTCCACGCCCTGTCCTTGCTCGCCCTGGCCCTTCGCACGGTCTTCCTGGCCCCGCCGAGCTCGACGAGACCCAACAGCTCGTCGGGCTCGCCGATGCTGAGCTGCGCGCCATGAATGATCGGCATGCCACACTCGATCGCCCGCACATGCGCCCGCACGCTGCCCGAGACGCTGTCGCGGTCCGTCACCGCCAGCGCACGCAGCCCGTGCGCCTGCGCCTGCAACACCAGCTCCTCGGGATGCGAGGCACCCTCGAGGAACGAGAAGTTCGTCTTGACCCACAACGGCACATAGCCGGGGTCCGGCCCATTCGCCGGGGGTCCCCTCACGGCCCGCTCCTTCGACTGTCCTTCGGGACAGATGGGGCGGCGAGCACCCGCACCGCATGCGCAACTGAACAAGGGCGCGTCATGGATCGAGGCCCTAGTCGAGCAGCGCGTGGAGGAACCAGCGCGCGCGCGCCTTGTCGTGATAGACCCAGGCGATGTCGCCGGCCGAGGTCTCGGCGAAGTAGTAGTCGCGTTCGACGGTCCTCGCCCACCAGCCGCCGCTCACGCGATACGGTCCGGCCATGTGGATCACCGCGCCGCGGACCAGGCCGGTGCTCGCCAGCCAGCTTCCGTCATCGCGGCCGGTCCACGGGGTCAGGGCGCGCGGGCGTGGCAGCAGACGCCGGCACAGCGGCGGGGCGGCCAGCGCCTCGTGGTGGTTGGCCGGGAGGTCCTGTACTTTGGGACAGGTCGTCTCGGCGACCGGCTCCCAGCGAAAGCCGGCCTCGGGCAGGTGGGCCGGGCGCAGGCGGGCTCGCGTCACCGCCAGGTCGCCGAAGGCCGCGCGCAGGCGGGCGAGCGCGCGGCCGGCCGCCTGCAGGTCGCGGCCGGTGCCCTTGATCAGCGAGCCCTGCTCGGCGCGCGCGCGCGCGCCGATCGCCGTCATCGTCACGCGCAGCACCGGCGCGGTCAGCTCGAGGCTCGACAGTCGCAGGTGCAGCAGCTCGGTCAGCGCGCGCGCGTCATCCGGGCCGGCGGGGGTCGCCGGCTCGATCTGCGTGTGCAGGACCGGCTCGTGGTGATCGAGCTCGAGGTCGATCTGCAGCGCCGTCAGGGCGTCGCCGGTCGCGGCCAGGCGCGTCAACAGCTTGTCGAGCCGCGGCCGCATCGCGAACAGCAGGCGCTCGTGGTTGTCGTCGGGCAGCTCGAGCTCGAAGGCCTCGAGCACCGGCTCCTGCGGGATGACCGGGCGCAGCGGCGGCGGGGCCTCGAGGTAGCGGGCCTGGATCGCCGCCGCGGCCGCGCCGAAGCGGGCGCGCAGCTCCGCGGGGGGCAGCGCGAGGAACCCCGAGAGGTGGTGCACGCCGAGCTGCGACATGCTGTCCAAAAGGCCAGGTGGTAGATCGACGCGGGCCAGCGGCACCTGCCCGAGCAGCGCCGCCTCGGTCTCCGGGTCGGGCAGCACCCGCACGCCGCGGCCCATGCGGGCCAGCGCGTGCGCGCGGTGGCGATGAAAGCCGACCACCAGACCGGCGACGAAGCCCGCCGCCTGCAGCGCCTCGAGCACGCCGCGCGCCCAGCGATCGAGGTCCCCGAATAATCTCTCGAGCCCGGCCGGGTCGATCCAGAACACGCCGGGCGGATCTCCGGGCTCGATGCGCGGCGCCCGGCGCAGCAGCAGCGCCTGCAGCTCCTCGCCCGCGGCCTCCAACATCACGTCCGTGACGACCTCGGCCTGCATCTCGGGCGCCAGCGCCAGCGCGGCCGCGTGGCGCATGCCGACCGCCACGCCGCGCCGGCGCGCCACCGTGTTGCAGTACAGCACCTCCGCCTGCAAGTCCGGCCGCGCGAGCACGGCGACCGGCCCCGTGCGCCACTCCGGCCGCGCGCGCAGCAACACCTGCAGCGGCAGCGCGGGCAGGTCGACGCAGGCGACGCGCTCGACGATCATCGTCGATCCCCTTCGCTCAGCGCAGCCCCCAGGGCCCGCGACGCAGCGCCGACGTCGCTTGCAGCGGCCCACCCTTGTGCTTGACCACCTCGGGCCGGATCGCGAACACCCCGGGCGCCTGCCGCTCGCGCCGCGGATCCACGCGCAGCCCGACCATCGGTCCCAGCGACGCGTAGCTGCCGGCCGCGCGCGTCAGCACGACCACGCGGCTGTGATGCATGCGGGCCAGCGCGGCCAGCCGCGCCTGCCAGGCCGACCCGCGCAGGCGCGGCGGACGTGCTGTCTTTTTGGACATGTCCGTTGCGACCTGTCCCTCGGGGCAGGCCGGTACCGGCGGCGAGTCCATACAGGCCGGCGCGCTGAGGTCGAGCACGACCAGCCCGTAGGCCCCCGAGCGCAGCAGGAGCTCGGCGGCGCGGGCCAGCCCGACCTGGCCGCGCGCCTCGGGGATGTGCACGACGATCAGCGCGTCGAGGTCGACGCCCGAGTCGGCGAGGTCCGGCGGATACAGCGGTCCGCCGGCGGGCTGGATCCAGGCGGTGGTCTCTCCTTCGAGCTGGGCCTGCCGGACCTGCGCGACCGCCGTGGTGTACCGCGCCGAGGCGCCGACACCCGAGATCTCGATGAGCCTCCCGGGCGCCGCCAGTTGCCCGAATTCGGCCCCGGAAGCCGCGCCCGCGCCCTCGAACAGCTCTTCTCCCCACTGGACCGCCACCGTCTTCATGGGTCCAGGGTACTGAACAAGGGCTCAGTCTCCAAGTAATTTGTGTAAGCCAAATTACGCTCGTAACTGAACGAGAACAACTGCTACGGCCGTTTTCGAGCAATCCAGGCCTGGCCAGCGCGCGTGGTAGAACGCGGTCCCGTGTCGGGCGACCATTCGACCTCTCACATCATCCAGTCGCTGATGGTCAACCTCATCATCGCGGTGGGCAAGGGCATCGCTGCGCTGATGACGGGCTCGGGATCGATGCTCGCCGAGACGCTGCACTCCTTCGCCGACTGCGGCAACCAGCTGCTGCTGCTGCTCGGGGTCCGCAAGTCACGGCACGCGCCCACGGCGGCCCACCCGCTCGGGTTCGGACGCGCGCTCTACTTCTGGTCCTTCATGGTCGCGCTGCTGCTGTTTAGCGGCGGCGGCCTGTTCTCGATCTACGAGTCGATCCACAAGCTGCGCCACCCCGAGCCGGTCGGCGACATGCGCCTCGCGCTGACGATCCTCGCCCTCTCGCTGCTGCTCGAGGGTTGGGCCACCTACAAGAACGTCCTCGAGCTCAATGTTCGCCGCAAGAGCCGACCCTTCTTCCGGTTCCTCAGCGACAGCAAGGACTCGGATCTCGTGGTCGTGTTCGGGGAGAACGCCGCCGCGGTGCTCGGCCTCTCGATCGCTCTCATCGCGATCGGCCTCGCCGCCTGGACCGGCGACGGCTCGTGGGACGCGATCGGCAGCCTCTTCATCGGCGTCGTGCTGATCGGCGTCGCCATCTTCCTCGCCATCGAGGTCAAGTCGCTGATCATCGGCGAGGCCGCCGACCCCGAGATCGAGGAGGCCGTCCGCGTCACCGTCGCCGAGGACACCCATATCATCGGCCTGCTGCGCCTCATCACCGTCCAGCAGGGCCCCGGCGAGGTCGTCGTCGCCATGAAGGTCAGCTTCGTGACGACACTCACCGCCGTCGAGGTCAGCCGCGCGATCAACGACTTCGAGGATCGCCTGCGCGCCCGCTGCCCCGAGGTGCGCTGGAGCTTCATCGAGCCCGACATGCCGCGCTCCACTCCACGGCCCTCCGCGCCTGACCACTCCACGGCCCCCCGCGCCTGACCACTCCACGGCCCTCCGCGCCTGACCACTCCACGGCCCCCCGCGCCTGACCACTCCACGGCCCTCCGCGCCTGACCACTCCACGGCCCTTCGGGCCTGAAACTTGCCCGCACGCCGGCATCGGCCTAGCGTGCCGCGTGGACTTCGTCCTGCCTGCACGTCCCGTGCGCATGTCGCTGGTGTCCGGTCGCGGTCACTACGAGCAGGTGCTCACGGCGGTCAGGGCCGCGCGCACCAGCGTGTGGATCGCCACCGCCAACCTCAAGGAGCTGCTCGTCGAGGACACGCGCGCCTCGTCGCGCGCGCGCGGCCGCTTCCACTCGGTGCTCGACGTGTTCGCCACGCTCGCCGGTCAGGGCGTCGAGCTGCGGATCCTCCACGCCGGCCCGCCCTCGGGTCCGTTTCGCAGCAGCTTTGATCGCCGGCCGACGCTCGTGCGCGGCGGCCTCGAGCTGCGCCAGTGCCCGCGCGTGCACCTCAAGACGGTGCTCGTCGACGGCCGCCTGTGCTACCTCGGCAGCGCCAACTGGACCGGCGCCGGCCTCGGCGCCAAGGGCGAGGGCCGCCGCAACTTCGAGCTCGGCATGCTCACCGATGACTGCGACCTCATCGACCAGGTCCAGGCTCTCTACGAGCACATCTGGCGCGGCGCGGCTTGCCGCGGATGCAAGCTGCGCGAGTCCGGCTGCGAGGCCCCGATCGACGTCGTGATCGGCACCGCGATCGCCAGGCCGCGCAAGCCCGTCGCCAAGCCGACGACATCGGCGACCGCGAAGCCCGGGGCGAAGACCGCCGCCCGGTCGCCCCGCAAGGCCCTCGCGAGGCCACCCGCTGTGCGCTCGGCTTGACCCCGCGGTGTTCCCGACTGGACTCCGCGCCGAAATGGATCGTCTCGACCTGCGCGCCCGACCCGATCGGCGAGACCACCGAGCTCAAGGTCACCGCCCGCCACCGCGACGCCAAAACCTTTGCCGCCAGGGAGACCTCGGAGACGCTGCTGATCGGCGACGTCCTCGCCGATAGCACGCCGCAGCTGCTCAAGGGCCGCCGCCGAGGCCGTGCTGCCCAACGACGCCGACCTCGCCGAGATCCACGGCGTGCTCGAGAGCCTGTAGCTCAGCGATCCCCGCCGAGCCGCCCGAGCCGCCGGCGCAGGCGGCCCGACAGCTCGCGCTGGATCCGGCCGACGAGGCCGGGTTTCGGCTTCACTCGCTCGCCGCTCGCATCACTCTCGGCCGACAAGCTGGCCCTTGCGACATGTCCTTCACGACCTGTCCAGCGAGACAGGCTGCTCTGGAACGGCATGGTGACGATCGCCCGCAAGAGGTCCGCCGCCAGCGCCGCCGGGCTGCCGCCGCGGGCCTCGATGGCGACGCGCTCGGGCGCACCCCCGTCCAGCGCGCCGGGCAGCGGGGCCTGCTCGAGCCCGCCGCGCGCGACCGTGCGGGTGCCGTCGGATCGGATCTCGATGACGAGGCGGGCGACGACCGGGAGGTCATCGTCCGCGCGTCGAAGGGCGTCGTCCTCGGTCATGGGCGCGCGAGCGTAGCACGGGTCACGTGCAGCCGCCGTCGACCTTGCGGTACATCAGGTCGGATCGCAGCACGTACTTGACGCCGCTGCGCACCGCGGCGCCCTCGTGCAGCACGCGGTGCTGGAACAGCAGGGCCATGCCGGCGCGCGGCACGATCGTGCGGCCCTCCTGCGGGAAGATCGTCTCGCCGCCCTCGAAGCCGTCGTTGAGATACACGAGGAAACTGAGCAGGCTCTGCTCGTGCTCGTCGCGCACGAAGGCGCCGTCGAAGTGCGGCGCGAACCGCTGGCCGGGCCCGTAGCGGTAGCATCGCAGGCGCTCGTTGGCGCCGACCAGCTGCATGCCAGACAGTTGCAGAGGCACATGGTCACGCACCCGCGCGAGCAGGTCCGCCGCCGTCGCGGGATCGTCGAAGGTGACGCGATCGTTGTTGCGGATGTCGGGCCGCATCTGGGCCCCGCGCAGCGTGCTGATCGGCGCCGGCGTCGGCGCAGCGGCCTCGATCCGGTCGATCTGCGCGGCGCACAGATCCGGCGGCAACAGATCCGGGACGGTCCACAGCACCGGGTGCGACAAGTCGATCGAGCGGTGGTACATAGGCCAGCAGAGTCCAGCATGCCTCGTTTCCTCGTGCCCCTGTCCTGTGCGCTCCTGATCCAATTCGCGCTCCCCGGCTGCGACGCCAGGCCCACCGAGGCGGCGCCCGCTGCCCCGGCGCCCGCCAAGCCCGCCACCGCCACCGCCACCGCGACCACGCCCATGCCCGCGCCCGCGCCCGCGTTCACCGGCCCCAACCCGCTGGTCGACCCCGCCGCGACCGCGGCCGTCGGAGCGCCCGCGCCTGACTTCACATTGCCGGCCGCGAACGGCAGCACCGTCAAGCTGTCCGACTTCAAGGGCAAGCGCGTCGTGCTCGAGTGGTTCAACCCCGAGTGCCCGTTCGTCAAGGCGGCGCACGACGGCGGCCCACTCAAGGACCTCGCCGCGCGCACCACGGCGACCGGCGTCGTCTGGCTGGCGATCAACAGCGGCGCGCCCGGCAAGCAGGGCCACGGCCCGGAGGCCAACAAGCGCGCGGCCGAGGCGTGGAAGTTGACCCACCCGATCCTGCTCGACGAGTCCGGCGCGGTCGGCCACGCCTACGCGGCCACGAACACCCCGCACATGTACATCGTCGACGACAAGGGCGTGCTGGTGTACCGCGGCGGCCTCGACAACGCGCCGATGGGCGAGCCCGACGGTGGCACCCGCGTCGCCCACTTCGAGGACGCCCTCGCTGCGCTGGCCGCCGGCAAGCCGGTCGTCGCCGCGGAGACCAGGGCGTGGGGCTGCTCCGTCAAGTACGCCAGGTGAGCGTGACGTTTCGCAGGCCCGCCCGACGGGCGGATCCGGTGAGCTTGACTATGGTGCCAGTGAGGACAAGCGGATGCGCGAAGATCGAGTGATCGTCATCGGATCGGGCCTGGGCGGCCTCGCAGCGGCGATCCGCCTGCGGGCCATGGGCCACGAGGTCGAGGTGCTGGAGGCGATGGACCAGCCGGGCGGACGCGCCGCGGTGTTCAAGCAGGATGGCTTCTCGTTCGACGCCGGCCCGACCGTCGTCACCGCCAGCTACCTGTTCGACGAGCTGTTCGCGCTGGTCGGCCGCGACCGTCGCGACTACATCGAGTTCATCCCGGTCGACCCGTTTTATCGGGTCGAGTTCCCCGACGGCGGCCACTTCGACTACGTCGGCGACGAGGACCGCCTGCTCGCCCAGATCGCCGCGATGAGCCCGCGCGACGTCGACGGCTACCGCAAGCTCGCCGCCCACGCGCGCCAGATCTTCGATGTCGGCTACACGCAGCTCGTGGACAAGCCCTTCGACCGCTTCACCGACATGGTCAAGATCGTGCCGGACCTGGTGCGCCTGGGCTGCTGGCGCTCGATCTACGGCTGGGTCAGCCAGTACATCGCCGACGAGCGCCTGCGCCAGGTCTTCACGTTCCAGCCGCTGCTGATCGGCGGTAATCCCTTTCGCGCCCCGGCGATCTACGCCCTGATCCACTGGCTCGAGCGCAAGTGGGGCGTCGAGTTCGCTCGCGGCGGCACGACCTCGATCGTCCACGGCATGGTCCAGCTGCTCGCCGAGATCGGCGTCCCGGTTCGGCTCAATACGGCGGTCACCGAGATCGAGGTCGAGAACGGCAAGGCGGTCGCGGTGCACACGGGCTCCGGCGAGCGCATCCCCTGCGCCGCGGTCGTCAGCAACGCCGACCCGGCCTTCGTGTACACGCGCATGGTCGCGGCCCGCCACCGCAAGTGGAACCGCGACTTCCTGGTCCACCGCAAGAAGCTCTCGATGGGCCTGTTCGTCGGCTACTTCGGCGCACGGGGCACCTGGCCCAAGCTCGCGCATCACACGATCATCCTCGGCCACCGCTACCGCGAGCTGCTCGAGGACATCTTCGAGCGCAAGATCCTGGCAAAGGACTATTCGCTGTACCTGCACGCGCCGACCCGCAGCGACTCGACCCTCGCGCCGCCCGGGCACGAGAACTTCTACGTGCTCTCGCCCGTACCCAACACCCAGGGCAAGGTCGACTGGGAGGCGGTCGGCCCGCGCTACTTCGACGCGATCCTCGACTTCCTCGACAGCTCGCACGTACCTGGCCTCAAGGACAGCATCGTGACGCGCAAGCACATCACCCCGCAGTACTTCGAGACCACCCTGCGCTCGGTCGGCGGCGCGGCCTTCGGCCCCGAGCCGCGCCTGGAGCAGTCGGCATACTTTCGCTACCACAACCGCTCGGAGGACGTGGAGGGTCTGTACTTCGTCGGCGCCGGCACGCATCCCGGCGCCGGTATGCCGGGTGTGCTGTCCTCGGCCAAGGTGCTCGAGCGCGTGATGCAGGCTCCCCGTATTCGGGCCCCGATCCCGCACGCCGTCCCGCGCAAGGCGGCCTCCTGAGGCGATGACGGACATGCGCGCCCAGGTGATCGCCGAGAGTCGGGCCGTCCTGGCCCGGCACGCGCGTACTTTTAATCTCGCGGGGCGCTTCCTCGGCGCGGCGCGACGCGACGAGGCCGCGGTGGTCTACGCATTTTGTCGGTTGGTCGATGACGTGGTCGACGAGGCCGAGGATCCCGAAACGGGCGAGCGAGCGCTGGCGGCGATCGAGGCCGAGTTGCGCGGCGAAACCCCGGCGCGGCCGCTGGTCGCCGTGTTCGCGGCCCAGCTCGAGGCCCACGGCATCGACCGGGCCGTCGCGCTCGAGCTGATCGCCGGCGTGCGATCCGACAGCGGCCCGGTCATTGTCGCGGATGACCGAGAATTGCTTCGCTACTGCTACCGCGTCGCCG